>CAZKBC010000031.1:0-3084 GCA_964551265.1 uncultured Muribaculaceae bacterium
GAATACTACCACTTTTTATTATTGGAATTACATTTAGAAAACTACATATTGTATTAATTTTCTTATATAATTCATCATCAATTTTAATTTCTTGTTTATTTATTTTTAACATTTAGACCATTCCTTTCTTTTAAACACAAAAAATTGATTCCGAAGAACCAATTTTCCTTTAAAAGACGAATGTTTCGTCTAAATTTCCTAATGGGGCGACATATGGGAATCGAACCCACGTATACTAGAGCCACAATCTAGCGTGTTAACCACTTCACCAACATCGCCATAAAAAAAGCAACAAAGCTATTATAGCATTGTTGCTTAGAAAAGACAATATTATCTACGTCCGTTTCTTCCAGCTTTGTTTGCATCTCTACAAGGTTTACATCTTGTAGGTTGATTTTGAAAGCCTTTTTCAGCATAGAATTCTTGTTCACCAGTAGTGAAGATAAATTCTTTACCGCAATCTTTGCATGTTAATGTAATGTCTTTAAATTCTTTCTTTTCCATTTGGGATCCTCCTTCTTTTAAATATGGATTTTAATTATCTTACTTTCCAATCGTTTATAGAGGAGGTTCGGACTAAATTTAAAATCTAATATTGATTATAGCACCTTTTCGAAATAATGCAAGTGAATTACCACATTATTTCAGATTTGTCTCTTTCTTTTAAATATTTATTAATCTTTGAGAAGGGTTTACTTTCTTTAAAGCCTTTTTCGTAAGAAAAAGGTGATGGATGAGCCGATTCTATTATTTTGTGAATATTATTTGTAATTAGTTGTTTCTTTTCTCTAGCGGAATTTCCCCAAAGTACAAAAACAATTCTATTAGTTAATAAAGAACTTAAGAATAATAATATCTATCCTTTTCGTTTAGCTTAGATATAATAGCATCAGTAAATACTTCCTAACCTTTATTTCTATGTGATAAAGGTTTATCTTTTTCTACAGTAAGAACTGTATTTAATAATAATACTCCTTGTTTTGCCCAATCAGATAAGTCAGTATTAATTCTATCAATATTTAAATCCGACTTTAATTCTTTAAATATATTTTTTAAAGAAGGTGGAATTTTAATATTACTATTAACAGAAAAACAAAGTCCATTTGCTTCACCTTCTCCATGATATGGATCTTGTCCTAGAATAACTACTTTTACATTTTCATAATCGGTATATTTTAATGCTTTAAATAAATCTTCTTTTTTAGGATATATAATTTTAGTTTTATTTTCTTCATTTAGAAATTTAACTAGCTCTTTAAAGTAAGTTTTGTTTATTTCTTCTTTTAATATAATATCCCAATTATTATTAAACATTTTACACCTCATTTATGGTACGTTTCATTATTAATAATCTTAAAAACCCTATATATTTGCTCAATTAATATTAATTTAAATAGTTGATGTGGAAACGTAAACTTAGAAAAAGACACCGTGTCACTATACGTTTCTTTTAACGATTTATGAAGTCCATTTGAGCCACCAATTATAAATGTTATATCCTTTTGTATTAGTGTGTTTTCTATTTTTTTAGAAAAATCTATTGAGGAATATTGTACTCCATTTATGTCTAAAATAATTACATGTTCTTTTTCATTTATGTTTTTAATTATTCTTTTAGATTCCTCAATTAGGTTTTTATTTATATCGTCTGATTCTGAAGATTCTAATTCTATCATTTTTAATTTTGTGTATTTGCTTAATCTTTTTTCATATTCTTTTATAGCGTCTTTTAAATATTTTTCTTTTATGGTTCCTATACTTATTATTTTTATCATATTTCTATTTCCTCAAGAGGTACTGTTTGACTTGCTACTATTTTTTTTATATTTTTATTTGTTATCTTCTTATTTAGTTCTTCTAAAGCTTTTTTTGGAGTATTGTTTTCTTCACTAAGATGCGCTAAAACTATATATTTTGTATTCTCACCAATTAATTCGGATAAATAATATGAACAGGCTTCGTTTGATAAATGGCCTTTATCACTTAATATTCTTTGCTTTAAATAATGTGGATATTTTCCATTCATTAACATTTCAACATCGTGATTACTTTCTATTATGTACATTTCTTTATTAGAAATAAGCGGGAAATGTTTTGAATTTAAGTATCCTGTATCTGTTATATATACTAATTTTTCGTTTATTATAAAGCCATAAGACTCTGAATCGTGTGAGTTTTTTATTATTTTAATAAACAAACCATCTAAATCCATTTCTTTTTTAAAGTATATAAGATTTGGTTGTTTTAAAAATTTTAATAACTCTGGTTCCATTTTTGGACTTATGAGCAAAGATGTATCGTACTTTAATACGAAACTTTTTAAACCTGATATATGATCTGAATGAGTATGTGTTATTAGAATACAATTTATATCTTTAGGATTAACATTAATAGCTTTTAAGTTTTCTTCAACATAGTTTAATGAAACTCCTAAGTCTATTAAGATTTTGATTCCATTATCTTCAATGTATGTTGAATTTCCTTTTGAACCACTTGCTAGTACTACTACTTTCATTCTTCTTCCACATATCCTATAAATGTACTTGTATTCTTTTTAAACAATAATTTTACAGTATTAGTAATACCATTTCTATTTTTTCCAACAATAAATTCTACTACACTATTGTTATTATCTAATTTAGATTCTTTACTATAATAATCTTCTCTAAATAAGAATGCCACTATATCTGCATCTTGTTCTATTGACCCAGACTCTCTTAAATCACTCATTAAAGGTCTTTTATCTTCTCTAGAATCAACTGCTCTAGATAATTGGGCACATGCTATTATTGGAACGTTTAATTCCAAACACAATTCTTTTAATGATCTTGATATTTCTGCTACTTCTTGTTGTCTATTATCAGAATGTTTATTGCTTACATTAATAAGTTGTAGGTAATCTATTATTATTAATTGCAATCCTTCTTCAGAAGCCGCTAATCTTCTACATTTTGCTCTTATTTCTCCAACTGTAATTCCCGGAGTATCATCTATTTTAATATTTGTATTAGCTAGTTGACTTATAGCTTCATTAACTCTTTTCCAATCATTATTTTCTAATTTACCAGTTCTTATTCTATAACC
>CAZKBC010000031.1:3094-9876 GCA_964551265.1 uncultured Muribaculaceae bacterium
ACGCATTGCTAATTGTTCAGCATTCATTTCTAAATTGAAAACTGCAACAGCTTTCTTTGTAGATGAAGCTACATTTGTTGCAATATTTAATACAAAAGCTGTTTTTCCCATACCTGGGCGAGATGCTACGATTATTAACTCGTTTTCGTGGAATCCTGTAGTTAATTTATCTAAATCATGAAATCCGCTCGCAACTCCTGTAACATCACTTCCAGCTTCTGATAGTTTTTCTAAGTTTGCTTGTGCTCTAAACAAAACATCTTGAATGTTTTTAAATTCTGTTGCTCTTCTATTTTTTACTACATTTAATATTTTTCTTTCAGCATCGTCCAACATTTCTCCAATGTCTTCGGATTCTGTATATGCATCTGTTACTATATTTGTTGCTGTATCAATTAATTTTCTAAGTACTGACTTTTCTTTTACAATTCCAATATAGTAATCAATATTAGCGGCAGTTGGAACTGCATTTACTAACTCTAGTAAATATTCGGCACTTAAAGAAGAGGATACATATTTCTTTTTTTTCAATCTATCTGATACTGTAGTTACGTCAACAGCCACCTCTTCTAGATATAATTCTTTAAGAACCTCATATATTTTAGAGTTGTCAGATGAATAAAAAGATTCTTTTTCCAAATCTTCAGTTACTTTTTGAAGTGCATTTTTAGATATGAATGCAGATCCTAAAACGGATTGTTCAGCATCTATATTTTGTGGTAATTTTCTATCAAACATAATTCACCTCTACTCTTTAATTAATTGTATTCTTATATTAAATTCAACTTCCTTATGCAAAGTTACTTTAACATCATGAAATCCTAAAGTATCCAAATCCTTTGCATTTATATTCTTTTTATCTATATCATAATTCATTCTTTTAAATTCTTCAGATATTTGTTTTGATGTTACACTTCCAAAAACCTTGTCTTCTAAACCGGTTTTTACAGAAAACTTAATAATCTTGTTTTCAAGTTCTTCTTTTATTTTATTATACTTTTTTATTTCTTCTTTAAGGTTAATTTCTCTTTGTTTTATTTCTTGATTTAATTTTACTTTACCAAATTCAGTGTATTTAACTGCATACCCTTGTTTGATTAAAAAATTATTAGCATATCCATCTTTTACTTCTTTAATTTCATCTTTCTTTCCTTGCCCTTTTAACTCTTTTATAAATATAACTTTCATATTCACCTCATAGATTTCTTCGTATATTTATTATACTACATTTAATAAAATATAAAACAAAAAGTAACCAAAAGTTACTTTCCTAATATTCGTATTAATTCTTCTTTTATTTCCTGTATTGATTTATTCTTAGATTGTGCTGCTGCTTCAGTTTTATGACCGCCCCCATTGAATTCTTTCATTATCTTTTGTACATCAATTTTACCAAGAGATCTTGCGCTTATTCCTATCTCTTTGTTTGAAATATATCCAATAACAAAAGCCGCTTCTACTCCATTGAATGTTAACATAGTGTCTGCTGATTTTGCTAGTTCATCATTATCATAAATATTATCTTTATTTGCAATTGCAAGTAATATATTATTCTTAATAAATATTGAGCTCTTTATTATTTCTTGTCTTTTGATATATTCATTAAAATCTTGTTTAAATAAGTACTGTATATCATTAATTGAAGCACCCATTTTTTTTAATATACCTGCCGCTTCAAAAGTGTTTTTTGTTGTTTTTAAATAGAATCTATTAGTATCAACCATTATTCCTGAAAGCATAATCGACGCTACATACTTTGGTATATATATATTTAAATCTATTAGTATATCTGCAATTATTTCTGAACTACTAGATTCTTCTACGTTTATATATGAGTAGATATAGTCTTTTTCATTGAAATCACCCATTACATGATGATCAATAACTATTTTATTTTTTATATCACTAAATATTTTTGTATTTTGAATTCTATCTTTGTTACTTGTATCTATAATAACTAAGAGTGAATTTTTATTAAAATTAGTATTTGAATAATCTAATATTGGAATGTTATATTCTAATTTTTCTAACTCTTTTAAAGCGGTAACAACTCCGTTTTCATTAAATATATCATCAATTAATAAAGACGCTTCTTTATCACATTTAGATACTACATAATAAAATCCTAAAATAGACCCCAAAGCATCTAAATCAAGATCTTTATGAGCCGTAATAATTACATTGCTCGATTCTCTTATTGCTTCTTCTATTTTTATTGAATCTATTTTCATAATACCACCTATATAATTATACTATATTAAACAAAAAAGTGAATTAATATTCACTTTATTCTACTTCTATAACTCCGTAATCTCCGTCTTTTCTTGAATACAATACCTTAATCTTACCATCATATCCATCCTTAAATATATAAAAATCATGTCCTAACATTTCCATTTGAAGAATTGCTTCTTCTTCGTTCATTGGTTTTGTATCTACTTTTTTCCTTTTTGTAATTTTTTTATTATCATTTTCTGTTTCTTCAATAATGTCATATAACATTATCTTGTCTTTATCTATTCTACTTATTTTTTCTTTATTTTTTCTAATTTGTCTTTCTATTTTATCCATTACAATATCAATTGCTGCATATAAGTCAGGTTGAGATTCTTCGTTTCTAATCAATAAATTTTTAGTTGGGATAGTAACTTCAATTATTTGTTCATATCCTCGTAACCTTAATACTATAGTTGCGGTTATATCCTCAGAATTTTTAAAGAATTTATCAACTCTTTCTAACTTTGTTTCTACATACTCTTTAATTGGTTTTGTAACCTCTATATCTTTACTTCTAATTATAATTTTCATCATTATCCTCCTTAAACAAATATTATCATATTATGGACAAAAAAACTACTTATTTAGTAGTTTTCTTTACCCCACTATTTTTAAATCTCTTTGTATATATGGCTGCAATGAATATAATTAATACTAATATAATAAAATATAATATCATTCCGATTTTCATATCTACTAGAGCATAAATAATTGAAGCAATAGCAAATAATGAATCCATTATATATATAATTATAACTGTGTTTCTATGACTTATACCAAACTCTAATAATCTATGATGAAGATGTTTTTTATCTGCAGTTGATATTGATTTTTTTTCTTTTATTCTTCTTAGAATTGCAAATAAAGTATCGAATATTGGTATTGCTAATATAAATATTGGAACTACAAAAGATGTAAGAGTTACAGCTTTAAATCCGAGTATTGCAATAACCGATATTATATATCCCAAAAACATTGCACCACTATCCCCTAGGTATATCTTGGCAGGATAAAAGTTATGAATTAAGAAACCTGCAGTAGTTCCTACCATAATTAAGGTTAAATATATATCTAAACCTGTATATTTTTGTTGAATAAGTGCAATGATAGTAATTGTAATAAAAAATATTTCAGATAATCCTGCAGCAAGACCATCCAATCCATCAATAAAGTTTAATGCATTAATCATTCCTACAATAAAGATTATTGTAATTAAATTTGAGAATATTCCAAAATTAATATATATACCAAATGCATCAACTTCTTTAATTAATAATCCACCATAAAGCGTTAGGATTAAAGCCGCTATAACTTGTCCTAAAAACTTATATCTAGGTTTAATGGGATTTAAATCATCTATGATTCCTGTAAGTAATATTACTATTCCTCCAAGGATAATAGGAATCATATCTGTCATTTTATTTGAAAAAAGCATATATCCAAGTATAAAAGATAAAAAAATTACTAAACCTCCTAATGTTGGCATAGGTACCTTATTTATTCGTCTTTTATTTGGCTTATCAACAGAATTTATATGAAATGCTATTCTTTTTATAAAAGGTGTAACAAATAAAGAGAACATAAATGTTGAGAATATTATTATAATTATTTCTTTTGTATCTAAAATCATGATTTATCCTTTCACTAACTCAAAGAAGAAATTTGGTAAAACTCATAAATAAATTGAGTTACTATGTATGTAATACATACTGATAATAATAAGTAAAACAATTTAATTTGATTTATACTGTTTTTTTTAAAAAATTGTTCTATTCTTAATGAGCTTACACTCCATATACATAGGGGCAAGATAATTAAATATATAATTATTTTAATGTTCATCTTCGTATTTCCTTATTTTATTTATTCGTCTTTGATGTCTTTCTTCTATAATATTTGTTTCTTTAAAAAAACTATCAATAATTATCTTTGCTTTTCTGAAAGGCATATTTCCACTGAGTGAAATAGCATTTACTCCATTGTGGTTTTTTGAACAATATGAATCGTTTTTATTATCGACTTTTGCGCAATAAACACCTTTTATTTTATTTAAGGCAATAGACATTCCAATTCCTGTTTTGCATATTGCAATTCCATAATCTACTTCTTTATTTATTATAGAATTTCCCAAAATAAAAGCATAATCCGGATAATCAACAGATTCTTCACTATTTGTTCCATAGTCTTTTAATTCGTATATATCTTTATAATGATTTATAATTTTATTTTTTAATTTATATCCGCCATGATCGGAAGTAATACCAATTTTCATATGTGCCTCCCATGAGATATTATACAACAAAAAAAGATAATTTACATTATCTTATTTTTCTAATCCATGTTTTTTATTGAATTTTTCTACGCGTCCTGTTTTTGAAGTTCTAACTTGTTTTCCGGTATAAAACGGATGACATTCAGAACAAACTTCAACACGAATTTCATCTAATGAAGATTTTGTATCAAATGACGCTCCACATGCACAAGATACTTTAGAATCTTTATAAATACTATCTTTTTTATTCATGATAACCTCCTTGATAAATAAACTTTATTTAGTATATCACTATAAAATCATTTTATCAAGAAGAATTAGTCTTCTATTTGTATATTTGCTCCTACTTCTTTAAGTTTTTCAATAATATTAGAATATCCTCTTAAAATATGTTCTGCATTTTCAACAATTGTTGTTCCTTCCGCAATTAAACCCGCTATTACTACACAAGCTCCACCTCTTAGATCTGTTGCTTGTACTATTTCTCCTTTTAAATTAGATTTTCCGGTAATATAAGCTTTTTTGCCTTCAATCCTATACTTGGCACCCATCTTTTCAAGTTGTTCTAAATTTTTAAATCTATTTTCATATAATGTCTCCTCAATTGAACTGACGCCAACACATTGAGTTAATAATGTTGATAAAGGTTGCTGTAAATCTGTTGGAAATCCAGGAAAACCCAAAGTTTTAATTTTTATGGATTTTAGATTGTCAACAGAGCTTATTAAACAAGAATCATCGTTAACTTTTATATCTACTCCCGCTTCTTTTAATTTAGAAATCAACGATTCTAAATGTTCGGGTATTATATTTTCTATTAATAAATTTTTTCCAGTTAATGCTCCAATAATAATATATGTTCCTGCTTCAATTCTATCGGGTATTACTTCAATAGATGCTTTATTTAGTTTTTCTACACCCATAATTTTTATAACACTTGTTCCTGCACCTTTAATTTTTGCTCCCATGTTGTTGAGTAATGTCGCAATATTGACTATTTCCGGTTCCTTAGCAGCGTTATTAATTGTAGTTAGTCCTTCTGCCTTAACAGCAACTAACATAGTGTTAACGGTTGCTCCAACGCTTGGCATATCTAGATATACTTCAGCACCAATTAATTTATCGGCGAATACTGTATATTTATTTCCTTCTTCTATTACTGTTGCTCCTAAAGCTCTATATCCTTTTAGAGTTTGATCAATTGGTCTTGACCCGATTGAACAGCCCCCAGGGAAATACATACAAGATTTTTTATATTTTGATAATAAGGCAGACAGAAAATAATATGATGCTCTTAATTTTTTTGATATTTCTTCTGGAATTTCTTTTGATTCTATTCTTTTAGGATCAATTATAATAGTTCCATTATCTTCTTTTAAAGACCCACCTAAAAAAGTTAAAATCTCTTCCATTGCGGCTGTATCTGATATTTCTGGTACATTTGTAATGGTTACTTCATCATCACACAAGATAGCTGCCGGTATTAAAGCAACAGTACTATTCTTTGCACCACTTATATTTATTACACCACTTAAATTATGCTTTCCTTCTACAATTATTTTAGACATAAAAACCTCCTATAAAGCTTTATTTATACTTCCAAATAGATTTATTTTTCTTTCAATCACTTCTTTAATTGCTTTTTCTCCTGAAGATATTATTTTTCTAGGATCATATTCTTCTAAATCTTTACTAATAAAGTCTCTTAAAGCAATATTCCATGCATATTTTAATTCTGTATCAATATTAACTTTTGATATACCATTTGAAATAGCTTTTCTAATTAATTCATCCTCTACTCCAGTCCCGCCATGAAGTACTAAAGGAATATTTACTAGTTTAGATATTGTATTCATTCTTTGAAAATCAATATTTAACTCTCCTTTATAAAAACCATGTACAGTACCTAATGCTGGTGCAAAAGAGTTAACATTTGTTTCTTTTACAAAAGTTATACAATCATCAACATTAGCATATTTGATGTTAGCGCTTATATTATCTTCTATTCCACCAATTGACCCCACTTCGGCTTCAACAGAAACATCTTTATCTCTAGCGTATTCTACTACTTGTTTAGTTATGTTTATATTTTCTTTAAGTTCGTTCTTTGATGCATCTATCATTACTGATGTAAATCCTGCATCAATTGCTTTTTTACAAGAATCAACACTTGTTCCATGATCTAAGTGAAGAACAACAGGAACACTAATATTTAAATCTTTAATCATTGACT
>CAZKBC010000032.1:0-4216 GCA_964551265.1 uncultured Muribaculaceae bacterium
AGCGTAACTTAACATTGCAGAATGAAGTCTTGCAATATCTCCCATTAAATAATAAAAACCAGCCCCACTAGTACGTCCAGATGAATCTTTATCAAGACCATTAAACATATTAATTATATCAGCATGATATGGAACTTCATAACTTGGTACAACAGGTTCTCCAAATTTTTCAACCTCAACATTCTCACTACTATCTTTTCCAAGAGGAACACTACTATCTATTATTTGAGGTATTAACATCATCTTTTTATCTATTTCTTTTTTCATTTCAATTTCTTTAGATTCTAAATCTATCAACTTACTATTTATTAAAGTAACTTCTTCTTTTATAGTTAAGGCTTCTTCTTTCTTTCCTTCTCTCATTAGTAGTCCAATCTTATCACTTAAAAGATTTCTATCTTTTCTAAAATTATCAGCTTCTACTTTTATATTTCTATAATTCAAATCTAATAGTTTAACTTCATCTACTAATTTTATCTTATCATCTTGATACTTTTTTCTTATATTTTCCTTTACTAAATCACTATTTTCTCTAATTAATTTAATATCTATCATTTTTAAAACACTCCTTTAATCTATTATAAGCTTTTTCATACTTAATATTTCTTATTATATCTTTTTCTTTAATTTCTATCAATCTAGATAAGTTCATATTGTCTTCTAAATCTTTTAATTTAACTTTAATTGCTAACTCATTATTACTATTTATTATATTATCTATAAATTCATCATAACTATTAAATGTATTGGTTAGTAATTCAACAGCATTAACTATATCTTTTTCATATCCCATCTCTAAGAGTTTGGAGGCATTAACATCAGTATCTTCAATAGTATCATGAAGTAATGAAATTATTTTTAATTTTTCTTCATTAAAATTTGAACTTACTCTTATTAAATGATCTACATATGGTTTATTAGACTTATCTTTTTTATCTTTAAATAACTCATAAACAAATTTTAAAGTATAATCATAATTCATATATCTCCTTATAAAAAAAATTCATTCCTAAGGAACGAATTCGTGGTACCATCCTACTTACTTCTCTTCATATAACGGTTTTAGCCGGAAATGTTTTCATTTCACTCAAGAGTAGATTCATAAATAATTACACGTTAATTTACACCACACATTAACTCTCTATATTATAAGTATTTACTAATATTCTCTTTCATCATTTTTTTTTATTAATCTTAATGTTTTTGGTTTATTCTTAGAATCTATATTATCATAAATTTCGGGAAATAAAGGTTGAACTTCAAGTTTGGGTTTTGATTCCGTTCTCACCATATGATTGTAATAAACACTTTTTTCTAAAGTACTTAATTTATCAAAACAATCAGGAAACTCAAATTCATGTTCTGGTTCTCTACCAAATAAATAGTTACATATTCTTTCTTCTAATCTGTTTAAAAAACTTTTACTCATAAACCCTCCTCCAATAATTATATCATTATTTAATAAAACAATCTAATTATTTCTAATGCAGACATACCTAAATAGCTTATAATTAGTGCGCTAGTACAAAGATATGGCCCAAATGGAAGCATATGCTCTTTATCTTTAAAATAGAAAACTAAAGATATTGGGAATGCAATTATTGAACCTAAGAAAACAGCAATTATGGCATTCTCCCATCCTAAGAAAGCTCCAATAATAAGCATTAATTTTATATCTCCACCACCTAATGTTTCTTTCTTAAAAACTTTATCTCCTAATATTTTAATTAATATTAAAAATATAAATGGAATAAATACATCTAATAAAATATCTTTCCATATTCCTAATCCATTAATTATAAATATAGCTAATACAATAGCAATTAAAAAAAACGTAGTTACCTCATCTGGTATTATCATATATCTAATATCAGAGACAAATACTATTATTAAAAAAGAAATAAATAATAAAGATATTATTAGTTGACTACTTAATCCAAATATCATATATGAAGTAAAAAATAGTAAACCCGTTAATAATTCCATTAAAGGATATAATATACTAATTTCTTCTTTACATTTTCTACATTTTCCACCTAAAAACAAATAAGATAATATAGGTATCAAATCAAAAGTCTTCAATTTATTATTACATTTTGTACAATGAGATGGTGGAAAAGCAATAGATTCCTTCTTAGGTAATCTATATCCTACTACATTGAAAAAAGATCCAAATATAGTCCCAATCAAAAAGAAAAATATAGAATATATTGTTGTATACATAAAGTTTCTCCTATCACATGATTTCAGTATACATGCTAAACATAGGAAGTACAACTGACATAAGTATTATTCCAACCATTACTGTTAAAAATACAATCATTAATGGCTCTATAAATGTCTTTATTTGATTTACTGCATTCTTATGTTGTAATTGATAATAATCAGATACTTTAACCATCATGTCTCCAAGTTCACCAGTCTTCTCTCCTGTTAATAACATTTCATATGCTATTATAGGAAATGACCATTGATTCTTAAATGCATTAGATATTGGACTACCTTTAGCAAGATTAGTTATAGTATCAAATATTAACATCTTATATTTCATTTCCTGTTATTTTACTTAATACTTCCATACTATCTGTAATAAATACATTGTGATTCAATAAAGATCCAAATGTTTTAGTAAATATGGTTACTTCATTATATATAATAATATTTCCAAATACCGGAGCATGCATCATAGTCCATTGTACTAAAGTTCTAAACACTTTAACAGTCTTAAATAAACGTTGTAAAATTAATATAATTACAACTAAACCCGCTATAAGATAAATAATATACTTTTGTAAAAACTTACTAATATTTATAATTACAGTAGTAATTTTAGGTAATTCAGCTTCCATTTCCTTATAAATTCCAACGAATTCTGGAATAACAAATATTAATATAAATATAATAACTACAGTAGCAAATACAAATATAACTAGAGGGTATGTCATAGCTGATTTCATTTGTTTTCTAGTCTTATTAATTTCATCATAATATGTTGCCATATCATCTAATATCTCTGGTAGATTTCCAGATAATTCTGAAGATCTTATCATATTTATTAATAACTTAGGAAATGAATCTCCTTGTTTTTCAATAGCATCACTGAAGTTTTCACCCATAGTTAACTCATATGAAAGCGATTTATATAAGTTTTTATATTTTCTATTCTTTGTTTGTTTTTCTAATATTTTAATAGAATCAAGAAGTGGTAATCCGGACTTTAAGAATGTAGATAATTGTGTTAAGAAGAATACCAAGTCCGCTACTTTAATCTTTCCTTTACCTAATGTTACAAAAAAACCTTGTCCATATTTTCTTTGAGGACTTATTTCATATACTTCATAACCTTCTGCCAATAAAAATGAATGAACATCTAGTTTAGAGAATGCAGGAAAGTACCCTTTTTCAACTTCTCCAGTTTCTATCTTCTTAGCAACATATTTATAATATATCTTTTGATCACTTCTTAGTGCATCTTCTCCATCAAAATTAATAAGTAATACTTGTCTTTCCATCTCTGCTTTGTTATCTCTATACTTAATAAAAGACAATTCTTTATACCAATTTCTAAATTTTTCGCTAAAAGTTAATTTTTCTTCAGACTTCTTTTTATCTTTTGATTCTATTTTTGCTTGCTTTAACTTAGAAGCATTTTCCTTTTTACTTTTAATAGCTTCTTCTTTTTCTCTTTTTAATTTATTTTCCTTATCAATTTTTTCAATTAATAGAATCTCTTTTTGTCTTTGCTTTTCTGCTCTAGCTCTAATCTTGTCTTCAGATCTTCTAGTTTTTTCTAAAACTCTAAGTTCTTTTCTTTCTTTTCTACTTAATTTAGCTTTAGTAACTGCTTCTTGTTGTTTAATTTTTTGTTGTTGTTTTAATAATAAAGCTTCTTTCTTTTTTCTTAATTTTTCTTCTTTTAAAAATCTTTCTTGTTCTTTTTTTAATAATATAGCATCTCTTTTTAATTCTTTTGGACTTTTATCGCTAACGATAGATAAATCAACTTTATTATTTTTGTTCTTTGAAAACAATCTTTTAAATAAAGAAGTTTTTGGTTTACTTAAAATATTATTTTCAATAGGAATAGTGGATATTAAAGGAATACTTATTAGATCTTTTTCTCCACTATCTTTAAGCATTTTTATTTCTTTTTGTCTTTGCTTTTCTAACCTAGCATTTATTTTTGCTTCTTTTTTTAGTCTCTTCTTCTCAAGTA
>CAZKBC010000032.1:4316-9766 GCA_964551265.1 uncultured Muribaculaceae bacterium
TTGTTATAGGTAAATTTGCTCTTTTTGCTTGCTCTCTCTCTTCTTTTTGTCTTTGTTTTTCTAACCTAGCATTTATTTTTGCTTCTTTTTTTAGTCTCTTCTTCTCAAGTATTTCTGCTTTCTTTCTGTTTATTACTTCTTGTTTTATTTCCCTATCATTTGTTATAGGTAAATTTGCTCTTTTTGCTTGCTCTCTCTCTTCTTTTTGTCTTTGCTTTTCTAACCTAGCATTTATCTTTGCTTGTATTCTATCTTCTTTTATTCTATATCTTTCTTGCCTTGCATTAATTTTTGATTGTATTCTAATTTCTTTTTTTAGTTGCTTTTCTTCCTTAGCTTTTTGTTTAGCTTGTAATCTTTCTTCTTTAATTCTTTGTTTTTCTTGTTGTTTTGTATTATTATCTAAAACGACAAGTTTATTATCCTTGTCTCCTAAAGCTTTTTCTTCTTTTGCTTTTATTTTTGCTTGTAATTTCTCTTCTTTTTTTCTTCTTTTTAACTCTTGCTTTATATAACGATCGTTCTTTCTTTCATTAATTGTAGATACATTTAAAATGTTTTCGTTATTATCTTTAACTCTTTTTTTAAATATAAGTCCTAATAATTTAAATGGAAAAAGTATAATAGTTTTTAAGCCTATAAAGAAATAAATAATTAAGTTTTTTATAAAAATAAATGGTAAAAGAATACTGCTCATTTTATTGGTAGTATTTTTTTTATCGGGAGACGTTGATAAGTTACTATTATTCTTTACCATTTAGTATCACACCTCCGAAGTAAACCCCTCTACTATGGTTTAATTATATCATAATTTATTATTTTTTCACACTTTTAATTGATTAATTATAATAAATTTTTTTATTAAAATAAATGTATTTTATATTAAGTAATATATGAAAAAAACCTATATTAAAATAGGTTTTATATATAATGTTAATTAATAAACTTTTCCTAACCTTTCAAATGGATATAGTATTATACTTGTTTTTCCTAAAAAATCTTTTTTACTAACTACTCCAAATATTCTACTATCTACAGAATTGTTTCTATTATCTCCAACTAAAAAGTAACTGTTTTTTGGTATCTTTTTATCTAATTTATAATTTTTTGTATTAACATTAATAAAATCCTCTTCAATTTCTTTGTCATTTATTAACAATTTACCATCTTTATATTCTAATGTTTCACCAGGAAGTCCAATTACTCTTTTTATTAAATAATCATTATTGTGTTTAATTACTACAATATCAAATCTATCTACTCCATTTAAATAATATCCTATCTTATTTAAAATCATTATATCATTTGATAATAAGGTTGGTGTCATTGATCTTTGTTGTACTTTTATTGGAGTCGCTATAAAAGACCTAATTAATATTACAATTAATATGATTACTGCATATTCTATTATTTCTTTAATAACTTTGTTATTCATAGCTTAACCAAAAAACAAGGACTATGCCTTATTCTCTTTCTTTTGTTTTAAAATCAACTTTTAAATTTCTAAGATCTAATTTAGCTCTATTCGATTTACCTTTTCTTACAACTGTTAGTTTTGCTATTCTAGGTGAATTAACAGGAAATACTCTTTCTACACCAATTCCATAAGAAATTTTTCTTACAGTAAATGATTCTTCTGCTTTCTTTCCTTTTTTTGAAACTACTAGTCCTTCAAAGGCTTGTACTCTTTCCTTTTCTCCTTCTATTATAGTATAGTCTACCCTTACAGTATCTCCTACTCTAAATTCAGGAACATTAGGATTGATTTGTTTTTGTGATACTAAATCAACAATATTCATACGTTTCTCCTTTTCTTTACATTGATCATCTACTGAGCGGATCAAAGTTTTTCACGACTATGATTTTAGCATATATTATTTTTTATTGCAAGTATTATCTACTTCTTGATTGTTTTTCTTCTAGTTCAATATTTTCTTTTTTTACTTCTTCTTTAATATCTTCTTTTATATTTTCATTATATGTTTTTGACATAAGTTCCATTTTAATTTCATTAGTAAGCAAATTAATTTTTGCTTCTATTTCTTCTTTGTATCCTTTTTCTATTAATTTTTCATAATTTTTTAAAATAGCTTTTAATCTTTCAGCTTCATCTAATACTAACATAGCATTATCACTACTAGAATCTTCTTCAAAGAACATAATTGATTTTTTTAGTAATTGAAGTATTTTCTTTTCTATATTTTTATCTACAACTCTTTTTACAAATTTAGGACTCATTAAATCCATATTTGTAACAGTTATTAAATCTGTTCTTTTTGCGTTATTCTTTGGATTAAATGTAAAACCAGTTAACTCTTTCATATCTTTTATTTTTAAATTATTATTCTTATATAGTTTATATTTGCCTTTATCTAACAGGTCAGGTCTTCTTTCTGTTGTTCTAATTATTTTTTGATCTTCTCTCCAATCATCTATTTCTTTATGATTTCCAGATAGTAATACTTCTGGAACTTCTAAGTCTTCATATACCCTTGGTTTAGTATATGCTGGATAATCTAAAAGACCATCTGTAAATGAATCCTTTTCATGAGATTCTTCTTCTATAACATCATCTAATAATCTAACAACAGCGTCTGTTATTACCATGCTAGGTATTTCTCCACCAGTTAATACATAGTCTCCTATACTAATTTCTAAATCACTTAAAGAACGAATCCTTTCATCAAAACCCTCATAATGACCACATACAAAAATTATATGTTTTTCTTTTGATAAGTTATAAGCCATCTTTTGATTAAAAGGAATACCTTGTGGAGTAAGTAAAATTACCTTTGTATTTTCTTTTTCTATTTTTTTTACAGCATCAAATATTGGTTGACACTTTAAAACCATTCCAGAACCCCCACCATATGGTTCATCATCAACCTTCTTATGAGAATCATCAGAATAGTCTCTTATATTATGAATATTAATGTCTACTTTCTTTTTATCTATTGCTCTTTTTAATATTGATTCTGTTAGAAATCCATCAAACATTTTTGGAAATAAAGTCAAAATATCTATTTTCATAATCCAAGACCCTCCCTAATATATATTGTTTTATTATCATTATTTACATTTAATACAAATTCATCTATAAAAGGAATCATTTTACCATCTTCTAAGACTAATATCTTATATTTCTTGTTTTCTAATATCTCTTTTATTTTTATTGTTTGATTATCAATTAATACTTTATATTTATTAATATCTTCTATTAAAAAATCAACTTTTATATCTTTTATATATACATCTTTTCCTTTTAAATATTCAATATCATTAATATTATTAATACCCTTAAATGTAACCATATCATAGTTTTTATGGACTCTATAACTTGTAATCTCATATTCTTTATTATCTATATATAATATATTACCTAGTTTAAAAACTAAATCTTTTCTACTAAAATTACTTAGTATTCTAATTTCTCCTTTTAAACCATGAGTATTTGCGTATTTACCAATATATATCATATTTATTACCTATACATATTATAAAGAATTATTGAAGCCGCTACAGAAGCATTTAAACTTTCACATTTTGAATTCATATTTATATATATAAACTCATTGCATAGTTTTTTAATATCTTCACTAATTCCTTGTCCTTCATTTCCGATTATTATAGCACTTTTTTCTTTATTTTCTACAAGATGTAGTTCTTTTCCCCCTTCTACATCAGTTCCATATATATAATAACTATTTTCTTTTAAATTATTAATAGAATCTACTAAGTTATTTCTAACAATATTTATATTAAATAGCATACCTTGAGCACTTCTTATTACTTTCTCATTATATATATCAACAGTATCATCGCTTATTATTATAGAAGATACATTAAAAGCATAAGCACTTCTTATTATTGTACCTAGATTACCTGGATCTTGAATATTATCAAGTATTAATATTTTATTACCTAGTTCTTTCGATTCTTCTTTCTTCTTACATATTCCAATAACAGTAGTAGGACTATCTAATAAGCTAAGATATTTCATTACTTTATTTGAAATAAATGTTTTCTTTGCTTCAAAATTTATTTCATAATATTCTTCTATTAATACTTCTTGTAATAGACCACTTTTATGTGCTTCTTCAACAAGGTGTTCTCCTTCTACTATGAATAAATCTTGTATATCTCTATACTTCTTATTTTGTAATTTTTTTAATTCTTTTATTCTAAAATTATCTAACGAACTAATTACTATCATTCTTTCATCTCTTTTCTAATTATTTTATAATCTTTACAATATTTCTCTACACACTTCCAAAACTTAATAGAATGATTAAACTCAATAAAGTGACATAATTCATGTATTATAACATAGTCTATATACTTTATATCTTTTTTTATTAATTCTGAGTTTAATGTAATACAAATACTCTTTCTATTGCATACTCCCCATCTACTAGTCATCTTTCTTATCTTTAAAGTAGGATAAGGTATAACTTCAGTAAAACTACTATGTATTATATCTAATCTTTCTTTAAATATTGAATATGATAATTCTTTGTAATATTTATCTATCTTTGTTCTATCTTTTACATATAATTTATTATTATATATTTCAGGATATGTTTGATTAGACAAAATAACAATATCTACTTCTTTACCTAGATAGTAATTCTTATCATTATTAATATTTTTCTTTTCAACTTGTTTAATCATTTTCTTTATAGATTCATAGTTATCTTCTATTAGTTTTATTATATCTCTTTCTTTAGCCCATCTATTGGTATATACATATATTTTATTATCTTTTTTAACTCTAATATATGTGTTTTTATTATTCTTTTTTTCAATAACTATTTCGTATTTATTATCATCTAATTCATAATACATAAAATCACCATTTAAATTATAACATACAAAAAAGATAAGAATAATCTTATCTTAGAATAAACTTAATTGACTTGTTTCAGGTATACCTTCTAATATACCCATAAGTCTCATAGTATTTATTATTGTTTGAGATACTTTTCCTCTACTTTGAAGATCTTCTATACTAGAAAACTCTTTTATTTTTCTTTCTTCTACTATTTTCTTAGCCGCTATATCTCCAAGACCATCTATAGACATAAATGGAGGTATAAGTGTTTTCTTATCTTCATCTATTAAGAATTTACTAGAATCAGATTTATATAAATCAACATTTCCAAATTTAAAACCTCTAGCAGTCATCTCTAATGCACTTTTCAATACATCTAATATTGCTGTTTCTTTATTTGATGCTTCAAATCCTTTTTCTTTTAACATACTTATTTTTTCTTTAATAGAGTCATATCCACTTATCATAGTTTTAATATCAAAATCAGTTGCTCTAATAGAAAAATATGCTGAATAATAATATATTGGATGATATACCTTAAACCAGGCTACTCTTATTGCCATCATTACATATGCTGTAGCATGTGCTTTTGGGAACATGTATTTAATCTTTTGACATG
>CAZKBC010000033.1:0-9140 GCA_964551265.1 uncultured Muribaculaceae bacterium
ATATTATAATTAGTTTATAAAAGATTTAATATTTTAAATCTTTTTTTATTGCATAAAAATATATATAAATTGATAATATTTATGATAAAATATAATTAGGGAGGATTTATGAACAAAGAAGAAAGAGATAATAGAGGAATGATAGTTAATTTTAATGAACCATCAAATCCTGAAGAATTAAATATGATGTTTGAAAACGGAATATATCCTGCAGTATTTAGATTTCCAGTATCTTATGAATATTTGGTAGGACAAGGTGATCACTATGTACAATTAGCGGACATACATACTTATGGAGATTTTTACCAACTTGAAGTTAAAGAAAAAGATAATGTATATGCAATAATACCAAAAGATAGGTTAGAAGATATGATCTTAGTTGCTTCTACTGAGTTAAATAATAATGATGCTACTTTTATTGATTTATCAGGTGAAAAATATAATGTATCTGATTATGCAATGGATTTAAAAAACGAGATAATAGAAGGCAATAGAGGATTAGTATAATAAGAATAGAAATATTCTTATTTTAATGTATATGGAGGAATATGATATATTTATTAAGACATGGTTTAGATGATGAATCTTTTGTTGGTGGATGGAGTGAAGTAGATTTAGTAGAAGAAGGAATAGATCAAGTAAATGATATTTTAGATATAATAAGTGAATTAAATATTAAAAAAATATATTCTAGTGATATTAAAAGAGCTGCTACTACATCAAAAATAGTAACTTCTAAATTGGGAATTCCAATTGTATATTCTACATATTTAAGAGAACAAAATAAAGGGGACGCTAATGGATTAGAAAAAGAGTTAGCGTACTCAAAATATAAAGAATATATTGAAAGTAATGATGTTAATAAAAGATATCCTAATGGTGAAAGTTTAAAGGATTTATACGATAGAGTAAAAGAAAGTATGCATCTATTAGAAGGAATGAATGATGTATTAATAGTAACTCATAGAGGTGTAATTAATATGCTGTATTATATATTAAATGATATACCACTTGATATGAATAAGAAGAGATTTAAAGTAACACATGCTTCTTTACATATACTTGATTTAAAGAATGGAACTATTAGAAAGGTAAAATAATATGTTATTTAAAAAGATAGTATTAACTGGTGGACCTTGTGCTGGTAAAACAACTGCTATATCAAGAATTGAACAAGATTTAATAGAAAAGGGTTATAGAGTATTTATAGTATCAGAGAGTGCTACAGAGCTTATTAAAGGTGGAGTAAGACCATTTGGAGATAATAGTATAAATCTATTTGATTTTCAAGATTTAATAATTAATTATCAATTAAGTAAAGAGAGCATTTATGAGAAAGCAGCTAATCTTTTAAATTGTAAATGTGTTTTAATATATGATAGAGGAGTTATTGATAATAAAGCTTATATAGGACAAGATTTATTTAATGAATTACTAAAGAAAAACAATTTAAATGAATTAAAATTAACGGATAATTACGATATGATTATACACTTAGTAACTGCTGCTTTAGGAGCTGAAAAGTTTTATACTTTAGAAAATAATAATGCTAGAACTGAAACTAAAGAAGAAGCTATTGAATTAGATAGAAAAACAATGAATGCTTGGGTAGGACATAGGAACCTTAAGATAATAGAAAATACTACAACATTTGATGAAAAATTAAATAGAGTAATAGATGAGGTTCATAATTTATTAGGTAATCCTTTAACAATAAGAGATCAAAGAAAATATGTAGTATCCAATTATAGTTTTGATTTAACAACTGCTACAAAAATAGATATTGAGCAATCATATATAAGAAAAACAAATACTAATTATGAAGAGAGATTAAGAAAAAGAACTTATAATAATGAAAGCACTTATTATTTAACAATAAATAAAAAATATGAAGAAGGACAATCTAAAGTAGTAATAGATAAGAAATTAACTGAAAAAGAATATTTAAGATTAATAAATAATAGTGATATAGAAAGTACTATAAGTAAAACTAGATATTCATTTACTTATGATAATCAATATTTTAGATTAGATGTATTTGATGATGGTTTACTATTACTTGAAGTAGATTTAACTAAAGATAAGAAAGAAGTTAATATACCAAATAATATAATAATTAAAGAAGATGTTACTAATGATAAGAATTATACTAATTATGAATTATCAAAGAGGAACATAAAAAGATTGGAAAAAAATAATAATTAAAGGAGCAATAGTGGAAGTATTAGGCTATGAATTAACAACGAAAAATTCCGATTTTGTAGATGAAGGTAATGAATCATTTTCTAATAAAAGATATATATATACAACAGGGTTATATAGTTGTGTTGGATTATATGCTATGAGTGGAGATATTAAATATATAGGTCATATTAATGTATTAGATAAAGAAAAAGAATTTCATTTTGGTAAAACAGAAAAAATATTTAATTTATTTGATGATTTAGCGTATATGAAAGACAAAATAAATGATACTATCTTTATAGGTTTAGTGTATGGAGTAAGTTTAGAAGATTATGAAAAAGATAAATACCATATAATATCTGATCAATTAGACTATATTATAGAAAAATTACAAGAAATGGGTTTAGACGTAGATAGACAAGAAGATTTAGTTAGTGAAAACATTGTAATAGATGGAGTAAATAAAACTATTGAAACTGACTTAGATAGATTAGACTTTAAAGTAGATAAGGTGAAATAATGATTGAAGTAAATAATTTAAAAAAGCAATTTATTAAAGAAGAAAAGAATAAGAAAAAGGTTAGTTTTTATGCTGTAGATGATATAAGTTTTAAAGCTAATTATGGAGAAATAGTTGGAGTAATTGGACCTAATGGAGCTGGTAAAACAACATTACTTAGAATGATTTCTGGGATTATGGAACCAACTAGTGGAGAAGTACTAGTTAATAATAAGTCATATATTAATAACGATATAGAAATAAAAAAACAAATAGCTTTTTTAAGTGGTAATACTAAATTATATAAAGATATATCTGCATATGAATTTTTAAATATGTGTGGTATTTATTATGGAATAGATAAGAAAGATATTGATTTAAGAATAGAAAAAATAGCAAATGAATTTGAAATAGATTCTTTTTTAAATCAAAAGATGGGAAACCTATCTACTGGTCAAAATCAAAGAGTAGGACTAGCTAGATGTGCACTACATGATCCTAAATATTATATATTAGATGAAGCTACTAGTGGACTAGATATTATATTAAGTCAAATAGTATTAGATTTTATAAAAAAAGAAAGAGATAATGGTAAATGTATTATTTATTCTACTCACTATATGGAAGAAGCAGAAAATATTTGTGATAGAGTAATAATAATAAATAAAGGTAAAATAATAGCAACCGGTACACCACTTGATATAACTAAGAATACAAATACAACTAATTTAAGAGATGCATTTTTTGTACTAGTAGGTGAGAAAAATGAATAAGAATATATTGATGACTATTAAAAAAGAATTAAGAGCTACATTAAGAGAAAAAAAATCTCTTTTAATAATGATAGCAACTCCTTTAATAATACCTATATTTATCGTATTATTATCATTTGTATATGAAGGTATGATAATAGAAGATAATAAAGAAGAAGTATTTTATAATGTGGGTATTAATTATAAATTAAACGATATTGAAAAAGAAATATTAAAGAGTACTAAGTTAAAAATAGAAAATTATAAATCAAAAGAAGACTTAGAAGAAGCTTATAAAGAAGATAAAATAGTAGCGTATGTAGTATTTGATAATAAAAAATATCAAATATATTCTAATAATATGAATGAAGATAGTTCTATAGCAACATCTACTATTACTATGTATCTAGATACTTATAATAAAATATTAGCAAACAATTATTTAAATGAAATAAATGCAGATTCTACTAGAGTATATAATAATGTAGAATATTCATTTAATACTTTAAAAGGAGCTAATACATTATCTAATCAATTACTTACTACAAGTTTTATGTTAGCAATGATGTTTATTACATTAACTGCTATATATACATCAACTGATTCTACAGCTGGTGAAAAAGAAAGAGGAACATTAGAAACATTATTAACATTTCCAATTAAGAGTGATGAATTAATAACGGGTAAGTATATAGCGGTATCTATATCTTGCTTTATGACTTCTATTTTAAATATTATATTAATAATAATATCTATGTTATTTGTTAAAGATATGTTTGAAATATATAAAGATACTATATTTAATATTAATATTATTAGTATATCTATAGTTTTATCTATAATGTTCTTATATTCGTTATTTATAAGTGGACTTACAATAGCAATTGCTAGTTTATCTAAAACATTTAAAGAAGCACAAAGTGCTTTAACACCAACATCTTTCTTAACAATGATACCAATGTTTTTAGATATGTTTGGTATTACTATGACTCCTATTTTATCTTTAATTCCAGTATTAAATCACATGTTCTTAATCAAAGATGTATTCTTAGGAAATATTAATTATATAAATATATTAGTAATGTTTATATCTACGTTAATATTTACATATCTTTTATTAAGACATATATCTAAACAGTATAAATCTGAAAAAATATTATTTTCTATATAAAAAGAAATCAATTATGATTTCTTTCTCTTTTTAATAAATATGAGAATATAGCTATTGCTAACTTAATAGAATCATGTCTTATTAGATTATTTTCTATTATAAAATAATCATCAGATAATACTTCTATATCTTTTATTTTATTACTATCTAACATAACTTGATCTTTTTGTTCTAAAGTTTCATATCTTTTTCTAATCTCTTCATCTATATTTGTGTTATTAGCGATTACTACAGATATCTTTCTTTTACCTAAATATGTATTTAATAATTTTATATGATCACTTACTTTAAAATTATCTGTTTCACCTGGTTGAGTCATCATATTACATACATACATTATTGGAGCATTAGATTTATCTATTTCTTCAATAATACCTTTACATAGAAGATTTGGTATAACACTAGTAAATAATGAACCCATACTTAATATTATAAGATTTGATTCTTTTATAGCTTCTAATGCTTTATCATTAACTATAGGATTTTCTTTATAATATATTTTAGATATTTCCTTTTTTGCTTCAGTAATATTATGTTCTCCTTCAATAACCTCTCCATCTTTCATTTTTGCTATTAAATGAACACTTTCTTCAGTTAAAGGTATAACTTTACCTTTTAGATTTAATATTTTAGATAAAGCTTCAATACCATCACTCATGTTACCACATATATTAGTAGATGCAGTTAATAATAGATTACCTATTGTATGGCCATTTAAACCCTCACCTGATGAGAATCTATAGTCAAACAGCTCTTCCACTAAGGGCTCTACTTCAGAGAGCGCTACGATTACTTTTCTAACATCTCCAACCGCAGGTATTCCAAACTGTTCCCTAAGTCTTCCTGTACTCTTTCCATCATCACTAACAGATACAATAGAAGATATATCAAAAGGAAATCTCTTTAATCCTTTAAGTAAAGAACTCATTCCAGTTCCTCCACCTAATGTAACTACTTTATATTTCATAAATCCTCCATAAAAAAATTATATCACAAGTTGATTTTAATAATGATATAATATTTATGGAGGAACTATGAAGAAAATAATAATAATAGTAGTTATAACATTATTAATATTAACTTTTTTTTGTTACTTATTCTTCCTAAATAAAAACAAAGTAGAAGTAATAATAGAAGATTATACAGATGTAGTAATAAGTGAATCTTTAATACTTGAAGTATATAACGAATATAAAATATCTGATTTTATATCTATTAAGGATGGAAAGATATTAAATGATAAATTAATAAATACAGATAATATTGGAAAAAAGAATATTGAAGTAATATATTTAGATAAAGAAGAAAAAAAGAAAAAAGCTTTCTTTAATGTAAATATAGTAGATACTAAGATACCTATAATACTTGGAAGTAGTACTTATTCCTTATTAAAAGGAAGTGAAGCAGAATTAGAACACTTAATGATATCTTTAGATAATTATACTAAAACTCCTATAAGAGAAATAATTGGAGTATATGATATTAATACTCTAGGAAGTTATAAATTAACATTTAAAATTACAGATGAATCAAATAACTTTAATACAAAAGATTTTACTTTAAATGTTGTAAGTAAATTAACTCCAAGAAAACCTATTACAACTAAGACTATATACGACGATATAGTAAGTATTCATAAGAATGATTCTACTAAGATAGGTCTTGATATATCTAAGTGGCAAGGTGATGTTGACTTTGATAAATTAAAAGAAAAAAATGTAGAGTTTATAATGATTAGAGTAGGGTATCAAAAAGGATTTGATAGAGAATATATAATAGATAATAAATTCATTAGAAATATAAGTGAAGCTAATAGAGTAGGAATACCTGTTGGTATATATATGTATACATATACTACTAGTAAAGAAATTGCTAAAGAACAAGCTCTATGGATAATAGATAAAATAAAAGATTATAGAGTAGAATTACCTATAGCATTTGATTTTGAAGATTGGGAAACATTCTCTAAGTTAAATTTAAGTCAAAAAGATATAAATGATATAGCTAGAGAATTCATGAAAACAATAGAAGATAATGGATATAAAGGTATTAATTATAGTAGTAAATATTACTTAGAAAATATTTGGAATATAGAAGATTATCCAGTTTGGTTAGCGCACTATACAACTAAAACAGATTATAAAGGTAAATATGCTATGTGGCAACTATGTCAAGATGGTAGAATAGATGGAATATATGGAGCAGTTGATATAAATGTTTTATATGATAATTCGATAATAAAATAATAAAATATGTTAAAATAATAAAGAGGTGTAAATATGAAAAAGATATTATTAGTTATATTAGTAATGATGACATTTATGTTATTTGTTAAGGCTGAGGAAGTAATAGATGCAACACTATATACAGTAGATGAAGAGGTTACAACAGTTTCAGCTGATTTAGTAGATAAATTTGATTATAATTTAAACGATCAAATTAAAGTAAGTAAAGAAGTAAATGGAAGTGGAATATACTTAGGACAAGATATTAATGTTAATACTGATATTAATGGTATTGGATTATTCTTATCAAGTATAGTAAATGTTAATGGGAAGTTAGAATATGGAATAATATTTGGTAAAGAAGTAACAATAAATAATTTTGTAAGTAGAGATTTATTTGTAGCTTCAACTAATTTTAAATTAAATAAAGGAACAGTAATTAATAGGGACTTATTTGTAGTTTCTAATAATGCAGTAATAGAAGGAGATATAGTAAGAGATGCTTATATAGGAGCATCGAGAGTAGTAATTAAAAAAGGAACAACTATTAGTGGAGATGTTAGAATAGGCGCTAATAGTATTACTATAGAAGATGATGTTAATATTATTGGAGTACTTAAATATAATGAATCAGCAATTATTAACATTAAAGAAAACAATCAATTTAATATTTTAACTTATAAGGGAGAGTTTTTAGGAAATGATAATGAAAAAACACATGATATTGTATTATATTTTTATAAAACAATAGGATTCATATTATTCTTCTTATTATTAAATTGGTTATTTCCAAAACTATTTATTAAATTTAAAAAGTTATATGATAAACCAATTAATTACTTAAAGAATATAGGTATAGGACTTGGAGTATTAATAGTAATACCATTATTATCATTATTCTTATTAATGTTACCTTATACAATGTTTATAGGACTTATTATATTAGCATTCTACTTTATATTTATGTATTTTTCGTACGTATTAGCGGGTTACCTATTAGGTGAACTTATATATGATAAATTATTAAAAAATAAAAAGTATAAGATGTTAATTACAATATTAGGCATATCTTTAATTAATATATTATGTTTAATACCATTTGTAAGTTTATTCATAATATTGCTAGGGTATGGATCTATATTTATATTGATAGGTACTAAAGGTAAATAAACTCGAAAGAGTTTTTTTTATTTTATAGAATATACCATTATGATAAAAGAAATGTTAAAAGAAGAAAGACCAAGAGAAAGACTTATTAAGTATGGAGTAAATACTCTATCAAATGAAGAGTTAATTGCAATCATTCTAAGAACTGGTACTAAAGGAGAATCTGTAAAAGACTTATCTAATAAGGTATTAAAATTATTTGATAATATTACTGATTTAAGAAACATTGATATTAATATGTTAACTAAAATAAAAGGAGTAGGTAAAGTAAAAGCTATAGAGTTAATGGCTGCTTTAGAACTAGGTAAAAGGGTATATAAAGAGGTATTATTTACAAAACAAAAAATAAAAAAAGGAGAAGATGTATATAACATATTAAAAGATATTATTGAATATAATAATCAAGAACACTTTTATACTATATACTTAGATACAAAAAAGAATATATTAGGTATTAAATTATTATTTATTGGAACTGTTAATATGAGCACAGTTCATCCAAGAGAGATATTTAAATATGCTTATCTTTATTCGGCTTCTTATATAGTATGTGCTCATAACCATCCAACTGGAGATGTTACTCCAAGTGATATTGATATAGAGTTAACTAATACATTAGTAGATATAGGAAAACTTCAAAAGATACCTATATTAGATCATATAATTATTAGTAGTAATGATTATTTAAGTTTCTACGAAGAAGGATTAATTTGACAATCAATAATAAACGTGTATAATAATGTATATTAAAAAAAAGGGGGAAAGCAATATGAAAAAGATTGAAAAAAGAGCACTATCTATTCTAACAGCAATTGTAATGTGGAATGCTACTAATACATATGCATTTGACATAACATATATTAAACCAGCTATTAAAATGATTGAAAATGGTAAAGTAATATATGTGGTAAAAGAAGGATATTATAATTCGAAAGATAATACCGAAGTAACAAAAGTTCATTATAATATTGAATCCATTTTAAGAAATGAATCGTATTTATTAGAAGATAACTCATATAATTATGAAAATAAAGAAGCACCAAAGATAAAGTCTAGAAGAATAAGACATTAAATTGTCTTTTTTTATTTGACTTAAATAACTCTTTGTGATAAAATTTATACGTTTGTTAGACCTCGGTCTA
>CAZKBC010000034.1:0-4205 GCA_964551265.1 uncultured Muribaculaceae bacterium
TCTTATTGCTTTTTATTTTACTTTTTTGGTATCACATCATTTACAATTATACAAAAAGAGTATTAACTCTTTTAAGGTTGTTTTGTCCAAGTCCCAGATTGAGATGGCGCTGTATATGTACCACCTACTCTTGCATTAACTGTTACATATGATGTATAAAAAGTAGCTGATATTGAATTAGAAATAATAGTAACATTTGAAGGAATTATAATACTTCTTAAACTATTACTATAAAATGCATAATCTCCAATATTTGTTAATGTAGAAGGAAGAGTAATACTAGTAATAAAGTTTCCAGAAAAAGTATCCCTTTGAAAAGTAGTAACTCCATTTGGAACTATAACATTATCTCTTTTTATTCCACCATAACTTACCAAAGTTGTATTATCTATGCTTCCATCTACATTTCTTCTAAAAATAAAAGCTTGTGCATCTGGTAGGTTATTATCATTAAATGCAGAATATCCAATATTGTTAACACTTATAGGAATTGATAAACTGGATATTTGATTGTCGTTGAATGCACTTACTCCTATAGTAAGCAATGTGTTTGGAAAAATGACACTAGTAAGATTATTATTTGAAAAAGAACCCGTAGTAATTGTGGTAACACCATTTGGAATCATTACATTTGTTTTAATTGCTCCTCCATAACTTGCTATTGAAGTAGTATTAGAACTTCCATCTGGATTTCTAGAATATACAAACGCTTGACTCTCTGGTAATTGATTTGAGTTAAATGCACCTGGTCCAATATTATTTACAGTGTTTGGTATAACTAAATTAGAAATTTGATTATTTGAAAACGAGTTCCAATCTACAGTTTTTAAACCATTAGGTAATATGAGATTAGTTAATTGATTTGAATTAAAAGAATATGATCCTATAGTTTGAATTCCTTCTTCAAAATTTATATTAAATATATTATTATTAGCAAACGAAAAAAAGCCCGTTATTAATACACTACTTGGAATATTTAAACTTGTTTAATTGTTGTATCTAAATGCATAATCATTTATAGTTCTAACAGAATTAGGAATTAATACACTAGTTAAATTATCAGAATTAAATGCATTATTTCCAATTGTTGTAACAGGTAATCCTCCTAGGACATTTGGAATTATTACATCTTTAGAACACAAGTTATCATAACTTGTAATTGTAGTTTCTGTTAAAGTAGACGAAAAACCAAAGCAACTATCTAGTACTATTTCAGGAATATGTAAAATACAGTTTGGATCTTTACTAACTACAATTTTATCTTCTTCAGCATACTTTCTAGCACACCACGTATCATCTGATACAGCAATAGATACTTCTCCAGTTCTATTTATATTTATTACTCCATTATCAGACAATTTCCCAGTCATTGGGATAGAATCTCCTACAAATGCACCATTTGTTATCGTATATGTCTTATCATCTTGTGGGTACATAGAATTCATTTCTAATCTGTCTTTTGATGCTTTAACTAATTGTTCTCCGGTTATTCTAAATCCTTCTTTATCGGCTTCTTCTATTACGTTTAGAACTCTAGGTACCGCTATTACTAAAATTATAGCTAATACTACTATTACTGCAAGTAATTCTATTAATGTAAAACCATTTTTTTTCATAATTACTCCTATTATTAAGTTTATTATATCATAAAAAATATAGATAATAAATTATCTATATAATAATAATGGGTTAATTGGTCTTCCATCATATATAACAGCAAAATGTAAATGTGGTCCAGTAGATCTTCCAGTATTACCCATCTTACCTATTACTTGACCTTTTTCTATAGCTTGTCCTTTAGTTACATTTATTTGAGATAAGTGAAGATACTCTGTTTTGTATCCATTGTTATGGTCTATTATAATATAAGAACCTCTTCCTCCATTATAACCTCCACCAGATACATCAACTACATTTCCAGAATTTGCGGCATATATTGGAGAACCCAAAGATGGGAAAGTAATAATATCTATTGCGGCATGGAATGATCCCCATCTCCATTCATAATATGTAGTTATAGAGTGTGCTGATAATGTTGGCCATGCCCAGTTACCTGCATCCGCAACAATAATTGGTCCATCAGCTATCTTAGCTCCTCTTACTTCTACTCTATTAGTTGATAAGGTAATTACTTCTGTACTAGCAATCTCAGCATCATTTACTACACCATTAATATATTGAATTCTAGAAGTTAATCTTGATAGTCCATTAGATCCTTCTTGTTTAACACTAAAGTACCCATATGGTTTTGAAGAATCATATACAGTTTCAGTAGTATATCTTGTTACTACATCCTCTATTTTTTCTTCTAATTTAACGACATTAAGAAGTGATGATAATTGACCTATATTTACTTCTTGTCCTTCATATAAAAGGTTAGATGCATTTGTAAACTGGGGATTTATAATTAAGAATTCCTTAGTCCCTAGTTTATTGTTAAACGCTATTTGTTCTATAGTTTCACCTTTTTTAACTTTATATTTACCTTGTTCTTCTAAAGTTCCAAATAATAAATAATGTGCTAAAGTTTTATCATCAGTAAAAATCATCTCATCAGATGGTATATATGCATTTCTTTTTATAGTAACATTTCCTAATGATTCTTCTTCTATAAATATATCTTTAACAGTACTACCCATTTCAAAATTAGTATATGTATTGCCATCAAAAAATACATTATATTCATTCTCACTAATAAATGTTTTTATGGTATTTTCTAAAGCTTTAGTATAGTCTTTTTCTCTAAGTACATTTATTACTTTAGTATCAAACTTACCATCATCTAATGGCTTTTTAATAGTAATAATACAACCTTTAATTGTAAAAGGTCTTTTTTCTTTTATTTCTTCATATAATTTTTTCTCATCTTTTAAATTACTATTAAAACCAATATATTCTTCTATATTTAAATTCTTTGGTAAATATACTTTATCTACATCTAACTTTTCTTTTAATTCAGATTGATCTTCATCAATATATTTATTTAACTTTTCTTTTGAAGATATTATTCCCATCTCTTTTCCATCTAAATATACTTTATATAATTTATTAGGATATTCTTTAGTAGTTACATTCTTATGAAAAGAAGGAATAAGAGAAAAAGCTGATAATAATATAGATATAAATATGCTTATTACTTTTTGTTTATTATTCATAACTCCTCTTTTCTATCTTAAAATTATATCATTATTCTATATTTTTTTCAAATTAGAGACTACTATTTGATACCTTGACATGTTTTTTTCAACATTACCAGATATATAAATAATATTTTTATTTTCTATAGTTAATTCTTCATAAAAATTAGGGAATACTACTAAATCAATACTTCCAAATTCATCACTACACTTTAAGAATGCCATTTTTTTATTATTTTTAGTATTAATCTCTTTTATATAATCTATTAGTAATACCATATTAACTTCTTTATTAAAGTAATTCTTTATATCATTAGTATTAATAACATTATCGTATTTAGCTTTATAGTTAGTTACTGGATGATTAGTTAAATAGAATCCAAACACACTTACTTCTCTATTAGATAATTCTTCTTTACTATATTCATCTAATTCCTCTATTATAGGTTTTTCTATTATTGATTCATCTAAACTATTAAATAAATCTCCATAATTTAAAGCATTATCAATATTAGTATTTAATGTATTATGATTGTATCCAAATAAATCTAAAGATCCCGAATCTATTAAACTCTCTATTATTTTTTTATTTATTATTTTATTAGTTCTTGATATAAAATCAAAATAATCTTTAAATAAACATTCACTTCTAATATTTAATATATCTTTACTAGTAATAGAGCCCACATTCTTAATAGAAGAAAGAGAAAATCTTATACCATCTTCTTCTATATTATATTCATAATTACTAAGATTGATATTAGGTTTTAATATATTAATATCCATCTTCTTACATTCATCTATATATTTCTTAGTCTTCTCTTCTTGACCTATTACATTAGTAAGTAGTAAAGACATAAATTCTTTAGGATAATTAGCTTTTATATATGCCATTCTATAAGCCATTATAGAATATCCTACAGAATGAGCTTTATTAAATCCATAATTCGCAAACTTTAATATAAAGTCAAATATTTCTTTAGCTAGACTTTCTTCATAACCATTCTTAACAGATTTTTCTATAAACTTAGATTCTTCACCTTCTAATATTTCTTTTTTCTTTTTACT
>CAZKBC010000034.1:4215-9070 GCA_964551265.1 uncultured Muribaculaceae bacterium
ATCTGCTTCTCCTAAAGAATAGTTTGCTATTTTTGCTGCAATCTTCATTATTTGTTCTTGATATATTATTATTCCATAAGTAGATGATAATATATCTTTTAAATCAGGATGAATATAATTAATCTTTTCTTTACCATGTTTTCTATTTATATATGTATCTATATTAGAAGAAGGTCCCGGTCTAAATAACGCTATGGCGGCTATAATATCATCAAAACAATCTGGTTTTAATTTCTTTAAGAAGTTCTTCATTCCATCTGATTCAAATTGAAATATACCTTCTGTATATCCATTTATAAATAATTCCATTGTCTTCTTATCATCTAGTGGTATTTCATTGTAATTAATATTAATCTTCTTAATTAAATTCTCTATTAAAGTTAAATCCTTTATTCCAAGTAAATCCATCTTTAATAATCCTAGCTCTTCTAAATGTTCCATAGAAAAACCACTTATATAAGTATTATTATATTTTAAAATAGGTATATATGAATCTAATTCTAAATTAGATATTATTATCCCAGCAGCATGCAGGGATATTTGTCTTTTTAGTCCATTTAATTTAAAACTAATTTCCATTAAATCTTCTAAATTATTAGATATTACATAACTTTTAAATTCCTTATTATTATATGATTCTATTAATGTACTATTACCTATATACTTACTTATTCTATCAATTTTTTTAGTATCTACCTCAAGTATTTTACCTATATCTCTTATTACCTGTCTACCAGATAAAGAGGAAAATGTAATGATAGGTACTGCTTTAGTACTAGAATATTTTTCTATTACATAATTTATTACCTTATCTCTATTATTAGATTCAAAATCTATATCTATATCGGGCATACTTACTCTTTCTATATTTAAGAATCTTTCAAATAACAAGTCGTATTTTAGAGGATCCACTTCGGTTATACCTAGAGCATATGATACTAAAGAACAAGCAGCACTCCCTCTACCTGGTCCTATAAGTATATTATTCTTTCTAGCGAATCTTACATAATCCCATACTACTAAGAAACAATCATTAAAGTTCATACTATCTATTACTTCAAGTTCATATAATAATCTATCATAATAACTCTTCTTTACTTTAGTTCCAAATCTTTTTATTAATCCTTTTTTAGATAATTCCATTAAATATTCTTTAGAGTTAATAGAAGGAGAATAAACAGGAAATAATTCTGGATTAGAATTAAATTCTATATTACACATCTTACTTATTGATTCTTCAATATCATAATTATTATCTTTATGATATTCTAAATAACAATTAGAATCTATATTATAATCATTAATACTATCTATCTTCTTAGAATCTTTTATTAAACTTAAATATTTTAAATACTTAGTATCTTCTTGATTTAAACATAATACTTTATTAATAAATACTAAGTTCTTAGTAATATTTATCTTTTCCTTATAATCAGAGTTATATCCCAAATATAAATTAATATATATATCAGATAACTTAGCATATAAATCTTTATCTAATACTATACATATTAGATTAGTACTATGTTCTTTTAGATCATTAATATCTAATTCTTTATTTTGTTTTATAAATGTTAACTTAGTAAGATTTTGATATCCTTTATAGTTCTTGGTATATAATAATACTATATTATTATCTATAGTTATTTCAAGTCCAATAATAGGTTTTATTTTATTCTTAATACATTCTTTATAAAACTCTAAAACTCCAAACATATTATCATCTACTATTGCTAAAGATTTAATATTAAGTTCTTTTGCTTTATTAATTAATTTCTTGATATCACATAAAGATGATAACAATGAATAACTAGTTTTAATATATAAAGGAATATAATTCATAGTACCACCTTCTTTCTTTAATTTTACACTATAAGTTTTATTATTTCAATTGACTTAAAACTAATATTATGATAACATTACTCTAGTAATTTAGGAGGACTTATGGCAAATACAAAGACAAATAGAAAACCATTATTTGGTAATAACCGTTCTCATGCATTAAACGCTACTAAAAAGAAACAAAGTTTGAATATGCAAAAAGTAACTATCGATGGAAAAAAAGTAGTAATGAGTGCTAGAGAAGCAAAAAAATTTAAAAAAGAAAACAAATAAAACACTATACAGTGTTTTTATTTTATGCAGTTATAATTTTCTTTTCTTTTCTTAAAGGTATAAGGTCTTCAAAACTACATTGATATAGTTCTCCATCAGCATACATTTGTTTTGCTTCCATAAAAGCAGGCACTACTTCCTCTTTATATATTTTGATTGCCTTTCTTATTTCAATTAGTTGTTCTTTAGAATAATAATCAACTTCCATAGTTTCATCTATTTCATCAAAATCTACGGAACTTAAATCTTCTAGTAATATAGGATCTGTATCATTTATTATAGATTCTTCGGTATATATTTCCCGTAACATTTCATCCATTTTTAGAGCTTCTTTAATCGCGTCTAGTGCACAATTTAATTCACAATATAAATTTCTATCATTATCTTCTATTATATTTAGAAAGTCATGCATACTTCTAAGTAGAGGTACTCCGTTATCGTATGTTTTTGGTCCTCCAAAACAACGTTTTTCTAAATGATGATAACTCATTCTATCAAATTTAGTCTCTTCTTCAAGAGATAATAAACACTTACCTTTTGTTAGAAAAAGTAATTCTTCGATAGGCCTAATTGATTTTTTCTTTTTTGGTCTATTCACAGATTAGAATCTTTCACCATTAATTTTTAAACATCTTTTTTTCATACTGTCCCCCTATCTACTATATATAAATAAATTATATCATGATATAATTTATTTAGGTGATTAATTTGAGAAAAATAGCGATTTTTTTTCTAATAATTCTTATTTCTATAAATATATATTTACTAGTATTTAAAATTGGTAATAAAGCTATAGGATTAAACGCTATAAAAGAAGAAATTATTACTGAAGTTAAATTAAAAGTATATAAAGAATATTCTATTGGAGATATAGTAACTATAAAAGATGTAGATTGGAGAGTTATAGAAGACTCTAATAAGAATAAAGATTACGTTACATTAATTAATTTAAATTATAATAGAAAGATTAAAGATTGTTATAACAAATATATTCATTTAAATGAAAGGAACTATCTTGAAGGAGAATATTCTAATAGTTTAGGAAAAGACTTATTAAAAGTAGTCGATAACTATAAAATAAGATTGATTAAATTAGTAGAATATGAAAAATTAGTAACTTTAACTAAAAAAGATATTAATGAAATAGAATATAATTATACAGTTAAATTTAACTATGATTGGGTAAAAGACATTAATACATTTACAATGACTGATGTTGATTACTATTATGATATAGAAGATAATAGAGACTTATGTATTAGTTGGTATATTCAAAGTAATATTAGACAAGTATTTAGTAGAAAGAATGAATTTATACCTATACAACCCGTAATAAATGTATATAAGGAGAAAATATGAAAGTAATTGGAATAGTAGGTTCTTTAAGAAAAGAATCATATAACTTAAAATTAGCAAATATAATCAAGAATAAATTAAAAGATATAGATATGGAAATAATTACATTAGAAAATATTCCATTATTTAATGAAGATATTGAATATCCCGCACCTTCTTCAGTAAGTAATTTAAGAACTAAGATTAAAGAATCAGATGCAGTATGGATATTTAGTCCAGAATATAATCATAGTGTTCCAGGTGTATTAAAAAACACTATAGATTGGTTAAGTAGACCTATTAGTGAAGATGAAGATCAAGTATTAAGTAATAAAAAAGTAGTACTATCAGGTACTACCTTAGGTCCATTTGGTACTGTAAATGCATATAATGATTTAGTTCAATTATTTGTATTACTAAACTGTAAACTATTAACTAATTCAAGATTAACTATACCTAGTGCACACATTAATGTTAATGATAACAATAAATATATAAATGACACTATAAGTAAGTTTAAAGAGTTTATAAAATAAACTCTTTTTATTTAACTAATCTTTTTGGTAATACTCTATTATCCCAATTCTTAACTATATAATCACCAAAGTCAGTCTCATCATACTTAATCTTGTCTTCATTAAGTACTTTTAGAGGTTTATTTAAATAATAAGCAACACCCAAGTCAAACATACTTCCTTTACTAGATTGATCATAAAACATTCTTATTTCAGATGAAGAAGACATTCCAAAAGCATTTTGTCTACATATAGCATATCCTCCAAACTTATCCTCTTGAACAGTATCTCCATTTGGATTATGTACTATATATCCACTTTCTTTTGCATTATCTACATATTCTTTCATTTCCTTTTTTTGTTCTTCAGTAGCATCCCTTACTGGACATATTACAAAGAATTTATTATCTATAGGTTCATTAGCTATAGAACTTATTCCTAATCTCTTAGTATTTTCTATTAACCTATCAAAGTCACTCAAAACATTAGAGAAATCTTTTTTAGGAAACTCTTCATCAAATAACTTTTCCCATACATAAGTCATTACTAAAAATGATTTACCAGTCTTACTTTTTAAATCTTCATAAACCTTATTATCAAAATTTAATTCCTCTTTATTCATTACTTTAATCTTCTTATTAGCAGCAAATAACATACCCATTAAAAATAACTGAGCCTTATCAGTAGTAGTAACATTAATATTAACTACATCAGCCTCATTTATCTTTCTAATCTCTTCATCAATATTTAATCCATAAAAATTTTCATAACTTAATTCCATATACCAAAACCCCCTGTTTTATATATATATTATTTTTCTAAAAATGGTTCCATTTTAGTAACATCATCAATTGTTAAATCAATTTGAAAATTATCACCCGTTAAATCAA
>CAZKBC010000035.1:0-8957 GCA_964551265.1 uncultured Muribaculaceae bacterium
TAACAATTGCGCGGGTTGCTAAAAAACTATTCCAACTTTTGGAAGTCAGTTCAAAGATTAAAGAAGTTTCTAATTTAGAAGCTTCTTTTTATTGTATAATATAAATAAAAGCGAGGGGAATAAATATGAGTATTAGATATTATTGTAGTGGATTTGATAAAGAAAAAGGATTTATTGATGACTTTTCGGATCATTTAAGAAACGATATAAAAGATACTGATAAATTTGTTTTCATACCATCTGATTTTGCAAACAAAGAAAAAATAGATAGAAATTCTTCAGAATTAATAGAATTATTTAAAAAAAGCAATTTAGTTTTTAATAACATCATTATATTAAATGAAAAAATGACTAAGGAAGAAATGAAAAGTCATATTAGAACTGCTAGTGTAGTATTTTTAATGGGTGGTAATCCTAGTATTCAATTAGATATAATTGAATCTAACCTTTTAGAAGAAGAAATTAGAAATACAGAAAGTGTTGTTATTGGTATGAGTGCGGGCGCAATGTGTATGTCCGATTATTCAATGCTTCTTCCCGTAAGCGAAAAATATCCCGATTTTGACATTAGAAAAGGTATGAATTTATCCGGAATAAACATATATCCTCACTATAATTCTAATGGTGAAGTTCCTAATATTTTAATCGTAGATGATTCAAAGACGAGAAAAGATGATTTACTATTTGCTAACCAAAAATATGGACCAATGTATTTATTGTGTGATAATTCTCAAATAAGAGAACAAAATGGAGAATTAACATTTATAGGGGAAAATATTATATATTTGTCTGATGGAAATTTTGAATTGATTGATGGTGCTTTTAGAAAGAGCAAACAATAATATATTATGAAAGATATATGTTTTATGATATACTTTCTATGGTGATTAAATGTTAGAAGTTGTAAAAGAAACCTTAATTGATTCCATAAAGTTATTACCATTTTTATTTGTGGTATTTTTAATTATGGAATATATTGAACATAAATATAGTGATAAGACTAAAAGTTTAATACAAAAGTCTGGAAAATTTGGACCATTATTAGGTAGTATATTAGGAGCATTTCCTCAATGTGGATTCTCAGTTGCTATGACTAACTTATATGCAACAAGAATTGTAACTATGGGTACATTAGTTGCAATATATCTATCTACTACAGATGGGATGTTACCTATATTAATTTCAAAAGGTATAAGTATCGATGTGATAATAAAGTTAATAGGTATTCAAGTAATAGTAGCTATTATATTTGGATTTATAATTGATTCTCTATCGAAAAAGAAAAAGAAAGATACTTCAATAAAAGATTTTTGTGAAATAGAACATTGTGATTGTGAACATAAAGGAATATTAAAATCTAGTATGACTCATGCTTTTAGTATATTTTTATATATTACAATAGTAACTTTTATAATTAATATAATTTTATATTATGTAGGAGAAGGTTTTTTAAGTAGTTTATTTTTAAAAGATAGTATATTTTCTCCATTTATAGCTAGTATCCTAGGTTTAATACCTAATTGTGTCTCTAGCGTAATGCTTACAGAGTTATACTTAAATAACATTATTAGTTTAGGATCAGTAATATCTGGATTACTTACAAGTAGTGGAGTTGCATTTTTAGTATTATTTAGAGTTAATAAAAATATAAAAGAAAATTTAACTATAGTAGGATTAACATATATAATAGGTGTTTTTGCGGGTATTATAATAGATTTATTGTTTTAAGGAGATATATGGAAATAATATATGTAACAGGTAATTGGGCTAAAATAGCGAGTGCTAAACAATTCCTAGAACCATTAGGTTTTACTGTTAATAATATTAAAATGGATACTATTGAAATACAATCCATAAGTATTGAAGAGGTTGCTAAATATTCTTCTAAATACGCTAGTGAAATATTAAAAAAAGATGTATTAAAAAACGATACTGGATTAGTAATTCCTGCTTTAAAAGGATTTCCTGGTCCTTATACAAAAGATATTGAGCATTCAATTGGAGAAGATGGAATACTTAAGTTGATGGAAGGAATAGAAGATAGAAGCGCATATTTTGAAGAGGTTTTAGCGTATACTAAATATGGAGAAGAACCAATTGTATTTAAAGGCATAATGAAGGGGAAAATAGCAAAAGAAAAAAGTGGTACTTATGGATGGAGCTTTGATTACATATTCATACCAGATGGTGAAGAAAAAACATTGGGAAATTTTCCCGATGAAGAAAGATGGAATTTTTGGTCTAAAGATGCATATATAAAGTTGGCGGATTATTTATTAAGTCTTAATCTCTTAACTGAAGCTAAATCTGATTTTAAATAAGATTCTTTATATATTAAAGGATCTTTTTTATTGTTCCAAATAATGTCTTCTTGAATAGACTTTGGTATTAAGTTAGCTTTTACTCCTACTATATATAAACAACTTGGGCACAAAGTAAGAAAGGTATAAGAATTATCTTCTTCTAAAGAGAATATTTCTTTTCGTTTTAAAATAAATTCCTTATTACAGGGTTTACTATATTCAGGTCTATCTATTTCTAAAGATTCACTAGAATTACATCTAATTTTTAAATCATAAGGTATTTCAGCGTGATATTTGAAGTATATCTTTTTTTTATCTTCATTATTTAACTCTATATCCTTAGTTATTTCTATTAATTGATTGTTTTTTATTCCAACATCATATCCGAGTCTACTTAATGATAGGTCTTTTCCTTCAACATAATATCTAAAGTTAATTGGATTAACCATTCTATCAATATTATCAAGATAGTATCCACCTCTCCAATTAACTCCATCATTTGAATATTTTGATATTCTAATATATTCATCTATTATTTTTAATTTATTGTTTTTATTATCAAAGTCACTACTTTGTCTTGCAATGTTTTCATAAACCCTACTTAGTAGTTCTAAGGTATCAAAATGTATAATATCATTATGAAATTCACCGTTAAATTTATCTTTTAATTCCATACCTTTTATATTTTTATCTATATTTAAAGGATTCGTTCTTAAAATTTCAAAGTATATAAACCCTTCTGTATCTTCTAAAGGTTTATCTTCAAATAATAAAGATTCTATCATATATAAAGAATATGAATCAATTAATTTTATATCTATTTTATTAAGCTCATCAAGTGAACAGCCATATTTTAATAATTCTTTATATTGTTTTTTATAATCATTTAAGTCTTCTTTCATAAATGTGCTAAAAATAAAAGTTGAATAATCATTTAAATAACAATATCTTTTTATCATTTCATTTTTATAGTAATCTTTATCCATACAACCTCCACACCCTACTATATAAATTATAACATAATTTGTTATAATATAAAAAAGGTGTTTTATGAGAAATATTTGGAATCCTTGGCATGGATGTAAGAAGAAAAGCGAGGGGTGTCTTAATTGTTATGTATATTATTTTGATAAAGCTAACAATAAAGATACTAATAAAATTTATAGAGTTAAAACAAATTTTAATTACCCTTTATCAAAAGACAAAAGTGGTGAATATAAATTGTTGAGTGGGACAACTGTATATACTTGTATTACTTCTGATTTCTTTTTAAAAGAGGCTGATGAATGGAGAAAAGAAGCTTGGGATATAATTAGGAAAAGACAAGATTTATTGTTTTATATAATTACCAAAAGACCAGAAAGGATACTTGAATGCTTGCCACATGATTGGAACGATGGATGGGAAAATGTACATATTAGTATAAGTATTGAAAGTCAAAAAAGGTTTAATGAAAGAGCGAAAATATTTAATGATTTAAAAATAAAACACAAAGGATTTATTTTAGCACCCTTATTAGAAAGAATATCGATAGAAAAATACTTGTATGAAATGGATCAAGTTACAGTTGATGGAGAAAATTATGAGGGGTCTAGACCTTTTGATTTAGAGTGGGCAAAAAGTGTAAGGGAAGAATGTATAAGACATAATGTCACATTTGAATTAAAAGGAGTAGGGCAAGTCTTTATATATAAAGGTAAGACAAACTATATATCTAAAAAACAATCAATACTTATTACAAAAAAATTAAATATGAATTACATTGGAAAAAAAGTAAAGTATAATTTAAAAGAAGACAAGCAATTGAAACTATTTTAACTTTACACATTATTAATCTTATGGTTTTTAACATCCATTTATTAGTGTATAATTATAATAGGTGATTAAATGAATGATAATTGGTATGCTTTAAGTAGCGAAGATGTAATTAAAAACTTTGAAAGTAATTTAGAAGGATTAACAGAAGAAGAAGCTCAAAATAGAATAAAAAAGTATGGGAAAAATATATTGCCCAAAGCAAAAAAAGATACTTTGTTAAAAGTATTTCTAAGACAGTTTGTTAATCCAATTATATATATGCTTATAATAGCAATTATATTATCTGTTGTTGTTGGAGAGGTAGTAGATGCGATTTTTATTGGAATAGTAATATTGCTAGATGTATCTTTGGGGACCTTCCAAGAATGGAAATCAGAAAAAAATGCAGAAGCATTACAAAAACTAATTAAGGTTGATACAAAAATTCTTAGAGATAGTAAAGAAATTTCTATAGATTCTGAAGATATAGTAATAGGAGATATCTTATTACTCGAGTCTGGCGATAAAATACCCGCAGACGCTAGAATTATTAGTTCGTCTAATCTGTTAGTTAATGAGGCGATACTGACGGGTGAATCTTTACCATCAGAAAAACAAGTAGAAAAAATAGATGAAGAAGTTCAAGTTCTTGAAAGAAATAACATGTTATATGCTGGAACAGATGTCATAAGAGGAAGATGTAAGGCAATAGTTGTATCTATAGGAATTGATACTGAAATAGGTAGAATTGCAAATAGGGTACTTCTTACCGATAATACTGAGACTCCTTTAACTATAAGAATGAAAAAATTTACAAAACAAATAGGTATATTTACTGCAATTGTAGCTATAATAATAGCTACAATATTATATCTTGAAGGTCAAATAATAAGGGAGATTTTTTTCTCGGTGGTAGCGCTATCAGTTTCTGCGATACCCGAGGGATTACCTTTAGTTGTGACGACTGTTTTATCTATAGCATCAAATAGAATGGCAAAGAAAAATGTTTTAGTAAAAAGATTAAAATCGGTAGAAAGTTTGGGAAGTTGTACCATTATTGCGAGCGATAAAACAGGAACACTAACTTTAAACGAACAAACAGCAAAAAAAATTGTTCTTCCAAACGAAACAAGGTATGATGTAACTGGAATAGGTTACAACAACGAAGGAAGTATATTGTATAAGGGACAAGAAACGAAAAACGAAGTAGTCAAAGAAATAGTAAAACTAGGAGTATTAAACAATGAAGCTTCTTTAAAGCAAGAGGATAATAAGTGGATACACTTTGGAGACTCTATTGATGTTGCCTTTCTATCATTAGGGAAAAAAGCATACATTAATAAGGAAGAATTAAACATAGATATAATTGATTTAATTCCATATGAGTCATATTTAAAATATTCAGCAGTATTTTATAAAGAAAACAATGAGACATTTTGCACAGTAAAAGGTTCGCCAGAAAAAATAATGGAATTTTGTAGTAATATTTTATTTGAAAATGAGAAAAAACCTTTGGATAAAGAATTGATATTTAAACAAAATGAATCTTTAGCAAAAAACGGATATAGAGTTATTGCAATCGCTAAAGGAAAGGTGAATGACAATTTAACTAAGTATAGACAAGAAGATATTAAGGATTTATCATTAGTTGGACTAATAGGGTTTATTGATCCAGTAAGAGAGGAAGCCATATTTTCTATTAAAGAATGCAGTGATGCTTCAATAAAGACTATAATGATTACTGGAGATCATCCTCTTACAGCATTTCATATTGGTAAAGAATTAAATATAGTAAATGATTATGAGGATGTTGCAACAGGAGTAGATATAGATAATATGCTTAAAGAAGGACAAGATAAATTTGATTTTTTTGTGAAATTAAAGAAGATCTTTGCTAGAGTAAATCCTAATCAAAAGTATGAAATTGTAGAATCATATAAAAGACAAGGAGAGTTTGTTGCGGTTACTGGAGACGGAGTTAATGATGCTTTGGCTTTAAAAAGTGCTAATATAGGTATAGCTATGGGAAGTGGTACTGATATTGCAAAAGAAACTAGTTCTATGATTATTACTGATGATAATTTTTCTTCAATTGTTACTGGAATAAGAGAAGGAAGATTCGCTTACGATAATGTAAGAAAAGTAATATATATGTTAATATCTTGTGGTTTGGCAGAAGTATTATTCTTTATATTATCTGTTTCATTTGGACTACCAATTCCTTTAATTGCGATACAATTACTATGGATAAATTTAGTAACGGATGGTATACAGGATATTGCGCTTGCATTTGAAAAGGGCGAACCAAATGCTATGAAGAAAAAACCTAGGCATCCAAAAGAAAATATATTTAATGGATTATTAATAAAAGAATTATTAATTGCTGGAATATTTACTGGTATTGCGGCATTTATATTGTTTAATTATTTGATAAGTACTGGAATGGAATTAACTCTAGCGAGAAGTTATATAGTATTATTTATGGTATTTATACAAAATATACATGTATTTAATTGTAGAAGTGAAACAAGATCAGCATTTAAGATTCCATTAAGGGATAATAAATTTATTGTTATAAGCATACTAGGAGTATTAATATTACAATTCATAGTTACTAATAATGCATTCTTAAGTAATATATTAAAATTAAAACCTATTCCAATAGATCATACGATATATATATTCTTACTTGCACTTCCTATACTATTATTAATGGAATTATTTAAATACTATAATAATAAAAATCATAAAATATGATATACTTTTATTGATTGGTGAGGTTTATTATGAAAGTATTACTTCATATTTGTTGTGCTCCTTGTAGCATAGAATGTATTAATAATTTAAGGAAAGATAGTATAGAAGTTACTGGTTTTTGGTTTAATCCAAATATACACCCTCTTACTGAATATAGATCTAGGTTAAAAGGGGTAAAAGACTACTCTAAAGAGATAAACTTAGATGTAGTGTATAAAGATGACTATGGATTAAAAAAGTTTGTTACAAACGTTATAAAGGACTTAGATAGTAGATGTGATTATTGCTATAGAGTAAGACTAGAAGAAACTGCTAAATACGCTAAAGAAAATAACTTTGAAGCATTTACTACAACTCTTTTAATAAGTCCATATCAAAAACATGAAATAATAAAAAATATTGGTTATGAAATGGAAAAGAAATACGATATTAAATTTCTATATAGAGATTTTAGAGAACACTTTAGAGATGGTCAAAATATTGCAAAAGAAAAAGAAATATATATGCAAAAATATTGTGGATGTATATTTAGTGAAGAAGAAAGATATAAGGGTGTAAAATGAAAATAAAAGATACATATTTTTATACATTAAGAGAAGATTCAAAAGATGAAGATTCTATAAGTGGTAATCTATTAACAAGAAGTGGAATGATTAAAAAGAGTTCTTCTGGTATTTATATGTTTATGCCTTTAGGATATAAAGTATTAATGAATATTGAACATATTATTAGAGAAGAAATGAATAAAACTGGAGCTCAAGAACTTCTTATGCCGTCTTTAATACAAGAAGAAATATATGAAAAATCAGGAAGAAGAGAAATAATTGGTAAAAGTATGTTCTCATTAAAAGATAGATTTGATAGAGGATATGCTTTAGGTCCTACTCATGAAGAAATGTTTACAATTGCCGCTTCAATGAAGATAAAATCATATAAAGATATGCCATTTAATATATATCAATTTGGTAATAAATTTAGAGATGAAGCTAGACCTAGATATGGTTTAATTAGAGTTAGAGAATTTATTATGAAAGATGCATATTCTTTTGATAAAGATTTAGAAGGATTAGATATATCTTATAACAAAATGTATGAAGCATATAAAAGATCATTTGATAGAATGAATATAGATTACAAAGTAGTAACTGCAGATACTGGTATAATGGGCGGATTACTATCTGAAGAATTCCAAGCAATAACTGATATGGGAGAAGATACAGTAGTGCTTTGTGATAGTTGTAATTATGCATCTAATATAGAGGTATCTAAATGCATAAATAATAATACAGTAAGTAATGAAATAGAATTAGAGAAAGAATTAATCGAAACAAAAGACGCCAAGACTATTGAAGAAGTGTCTACGTTCTTAAATGAGAAAAAAGAAAAATTTGTTAAAACTCTAATATATAAAATAGATAATAAATTTTATGCGTTTTTAATAAAAGGTGATGATGAATTAAATGAAGTTAAAGTACAAAAACTATTAGATTCAAAATCAATAGAACTAGCGGACTTTGCTTCAGTGGTAGAAATTACTAATGCTAAAGTAGGATTTGCGGGACCAATAGGTATTAATATAGAAATAATAATAGATAATGAAGTATTACATATGAAGAACTTTATAGTGGGCGCAAATAAGACTGATTATCATTATAAAAATGTTAATCTTAAAGATTTTAAATATACAAATGCTGATATTAGAAATATTAAAGTAAATGATAAATGTCCTAATTGTAATGGTAAAATATATTTTAAAAAAGGTATTGAAATTGGTAATACATTTAAACTAGGTACTAAATATTCTGAAGCTATGAAATTAAATTATTTAGATGAATCTAACAATTTAAAACCAGTAGTTATGGGTTCTTATGGAATAGGAATAGGTAGATGTATGGGTTCTATTGTAGAACAAAATCATGATGATAAAGGTATAATATGGCCTTATAGTGTAGCACCATTTAAAGTGTGTGTAGTACCAGCCAATAGTAATGATGAAAACCAAATGTACTTATCAAATAAAATATATGATCAACTAATAAATAATAATATTGATGCATTATTAGATGATAGAGATGAAAGACTTGGTGTTAAATTAAATGA
>CAZKBC010000036.1:0-8036 GCA_964551265.1 uncultured Muribaculaceae bacterium
TGAAGAAATTGGGTGTAAGAAATAGATGTAGAGTATACGAAATACCTAAAAATATAAGTTATATTGTGGCTTCTCCAAGAATGAAAGTATATATGGAATATTCTTCCAAGATGTATTCCATTTATTTAAAATATGTTCATAAAGATGATGTTCATGTTTATTCTATAGATGAAGCTTTTTTAGATGTTAGTAATTATTTGAATTTATATAAAAATGATTATATAAATTTATGTAAAATGATAACTGATACAATATTTAAAGAAACTGGTATAACTGCAAGTGCTGGTATAGGAACAAATATGTATTTGTCGAAAATTGCGCTCGATATAATTGCAAAAAGAACAAAAGATAATGTTGGATTTTTAAATGAAGAATTATATAAAAAAGAATTATGGTATCATGAACCATTAAGTGATTTTTGGCAAATAGGTAGAGGTATAGAAAAAAGATTAAATAATATGAATATAAATAATATGTATGATATATCCCACTTTGAAGAGTATAGATTATATAAAGAATTTGGAATAAATGCTAAGTTATTGATAGATCACTCTAATGGTATTGAACCATGTACTATAAAGGAAATAAAAGCATATAAACCTAAATCTAATTCTTTATCTTTTAGTCAAATATTATTTAAAGATTATACATATGATAAAGCTAAGATAATAGTTAAAGAAATGGTGGATATTGGAAGTTTAGAGTTAGTTAAAAGAGACTTAGTAACTGATACAATAAATTTATATATTGGTTATTCTAAAGATGTAATAAAGAGTAGTAATGGTTCCTTGAAGATGATAGAAACTACTAATGTATATTCTATACTAGTAGATTATTATTTAGAATTATTTAAAAAGATTACTAATAAAGAATATAGTATTAGAAGAATAGGTATATCTTTTTCAAATATTAGAAATAAAAGAGTAGAGCAATTAGATTTGTTTTCAAATCAAGAAAAAATAAATGATGAGAAAAGACTAGAGAGTATTATGAATGATATTAAGAGTAAACACGGTAAGAATTCTATATTAAGAGGAATTAGTTTAGAAGAAGGTGCTACAACAATGATTAGAAATAAGTTAATAGGAGGTCATAAAAGTGGAGAATAATATCGATAGAGCAAAACAATTTATGTCATTTGATGCTCTTAAAGGTTTTAGAAAGATGTTAGAAGAAAAAGAGAATATAGTATCTTATAGAAAGAAATTAGGAGATGATGAATATGAAGAATTATCTAATAAGATTAAAAATATAAAAAAAAGAGATAATATAGAATTAGTATATTATTTAAATAAAGAATATATTAAATTAAGAGGAATAGTAAAAAGTATAGATTTTACTAATAAGATAATTGTTATAGATAATATAAAGATAAAGTTTAATGATATATATGAGATTGATGAATATAAATAATTAAACTATAAAAAGGTATAATAATAATGTTACTTATTAAGAAAAAGAACCAAAGAATATTATTCTTAAGTTCTTTTTTATTTTCTTAATATTCCAAACAATCCTCTTTTTAATAATTGAGTACCTGTTCTTATTATTTCTGATTCTATTCTAGATTTTCTTCTTTCTGCTTTTTTCTCATCTTGTATTCTTTTTCTTTCCATTTCTTTTTCTAATTTTTTCTTTAATTGTTCTTCTTGTTTTTCTTTTTGTTTATTAAATTCTTCTTTTTCTTTTTCAAATGCCAATCTTTCTTGTTCTAATTTATCAGCTTTTTCTTTTTCAATTTTTAGTTCTTCTAATCTTTCATATGCAGATTCATTATCAATTACATTATCATATTTAATCATAGGACTATTTTGTATAATTTCTCTAATTGCGCTTTCAGGAGCTGGTCCCATATTACTTTGAGGGCATAGAATGGAAGCTTTACTTACTATTTGAGGAGCACCTTTTTCATCTAAGAAAGATACTAATGCTTCTCCAGTTCCTAATTCCATAATAGCATCTTCTGTTTTAAATTTAGGATTAGCTCTAAATGTTTGAGCCGCTACTTTTACTGCTTTTTGTTCATTAGGAGTATATGCTCTAAGTGCATGTTGAACTCTATTACTTAATTGCGCTAAAACAGAATCTGGTATATCACTAGGACTTTGTGTTACAAAGTATATACCAACACCTTTAGATCTAATTAATTTAACAACTTGTTCTATTTTTTGTATTAATACTGAAGGAGCATCACTAAATAAGAAGTGAGCTTCATCAAAGAAGAATACTATTTTGGGCTTTTCCATATCTCCAACTTCAGGAAGATTTTCAAATAATTCTGCCATCATCCAAAGTACAAATGTAGCGTACAATTTAGGACTTTGTATCAACTTAGTAGAATCCAATATGTTAATCATACCTTTGCCATTACTATCTGTTCTAATCCAATCTAATATATTTAAAGCTGGTTCTCCAAAAAATAAATCTCCACCTTGTTCTTCAAGTGGAATAAGAGTTCTAATTATAGTTCCAATAGATTGTTTTGTAACATTTCCATATACAGTAGTATACTCACTCATATGATCAGTTACATAATCAATTAATGCCCTTAAATCTTTTAAATCATTTAATATTAATCCTTTATCATCCGCTATTTTAAATACAATATTTAATACACCTTCTTGTGCATCAGACAAGTTTAATATTCTAGATAATAAATTAGGTCCCATATCAGATATTGTAGATCTAACTGAATGTCCACCATCTCCATATACATCCCAAAAAGTTACTGGATAAGCTTTATAAGTAAAAGAATCTCTAATACCAAACTTATCTATCCTTTTTTCCATATTATCATTTTTTTCACCAGGTATGCACATTCCTGATACATCACCTTTAACATCGCACATAAATACTGGAACACCAGCATCAGAAAATGATTCTGCCATTACTTTCATAGTAATAGTTTTACCTGTACCAGAAGCGCCCGCAATAAGACCATGCCTATTAGACATCTTAAGATTCATCATTACTTTATTATCTTCTGATAAGCCCATATAAATACCATCTTTTATATACATATATCCTCCAATTTGAGATTATTATATCATATATATTTATTATAAAAACAAGTATGTAAACAAAGGACAATCAAATGTTTAATTGTGTATTATTTTATCAAATTTAATCAAAACACTATCAAAAAAAAATAAAACAAAGTATAATTTAATTATAGAAAATAGACATAAAATCAGGAGGCAATATGACTAGAAAAAGGAAAATTAATTTAAAAAAGATAATGTAATAGGTTTCGCCATCTATTACATTTTTTTGTGGAGGAGGAAATATGGGAAAAAGAAAATACGATGTTGATTTAAACGCGCTTTTTAGCATCAAGGTTTTAATGGGAATGGGTGAAGTAGAAAATTGGAAAGATGCTGAAATTTTATATTCAAAAATGACTGGAGCTGAAATACCTTCTAGTTATTTAATGAGTTACTCAGAAAAAATAACTGGAAAAGAAATTAATACTAGATTAGTAGAAAGATTTTTAAGTTCTTATCAAAAAGAAGTCGAAAAACCTTTAGATTATGATCCAAATAAAACTTTAAAACTTAGTGGAAATACATCTGTTGAATATAATTTAGATAACGGAGCAAAAACAGTTCAAGTAGCACTAGGAATAACAGATGAAGAAAAAGAAGATTTATTTGGGATAGAAGATGGCGATGATGGATTAACGGAAAAGAACAAAATATTAAAAAAGATAAATGAACCAAATTATTTGTTAGAATATTTAAACCTCGATCCAAATAGATTTTTTATAGAAAAGATTGAACCGGGTGCTTGGTCTGTTGCAATGAAATTAAAAGTCGATAAAGAACATGATTTACCAGTAATTGTAACTAATGATAAATTAAGCATAACTATAAAACAAAACCCAAATATTACAAAAGATTATATTGATTTAGCTAGTCAGTTAGCGGACAAATATAAAGATAAATTAAAGACAATTGAATTTCCTAATATAGTATCATCTGAAAATTTAAAAGATTTTAGAGATTTCTTAGTTACTCAAAATATAGGAGATCTTCATACTGGAGGATTGACTCATTGGACTGAGACTTCATTTGATAACTGGGATAGTAAAAAAGCTAGCTATGTTCAACATTTAATAACGGATTATATAATACAAAAACAACAAAATGATTGGAGAGCAAAAACTTTATACATAGTATACAATGGAGATATATTAGATATTGATAATCTATTTAACAAAACTTCTAGTATGTCAAAACATACTATGCAAACTGATAGTAGGTGGAACAAAATATTTAGTGATCAATTATCTACTATTTTGTATTCTTTAGTGAAATTATCACCAAATTTTGATGATATATATGTTGATTTTAATAGAGGTAATCACGATAAACAAACAATGGATGCTTTATTCTTAGCAATATCAACAAGTATATTAATGTCTAAAGTAGGAAATATACATACTAAATATGATGATTCTGCTTTATTAAAAGAAAGCGTATTTCCTTGGGGAAAACATTTATTTATAAGTGATCATGGCGAACTAAGTGATAAAGCTTTACTTCAAAATTTACAAGTAAAATATGGAGAGTTGATGAGACAATATCCATATATCAATATAACTGCTAATCATATACATCAATTTGGAGTTACTCCAGTTGGAGATACACTAATATTTAGAGAGCCTTCTTTATGTCCGGTAACTAGTTATGAAGCTGATTATACTACATTAAATGGAAAAGCAAATGCTGCACAAATGTTTAAAATATGGGAAAAAGATAAAAGATTTCCTCAAATTAGTTCATTTGAACTAGAAAGAAAATCTTTGTGGAAAGATGAAGATATAGATCCACCAAAGATTGCACCGTCAAATATGGAAGAGTTGCAAAAATCTTTCTTCGAACAAGGTTTAATGAGTCCAACACCTAGACAAGTGGATTTAGCAAGATATTATAAATCTATCGTTGAAAAAGCAAAAGAAGGGTTTCAAAGTAAAGGAATAGATACTTCTAAGTTAACTGAAAGAGATATTATAAATATGGCACAATCTATTGGAGCAGAAATACCAATGACATTAAGAACTGAAGATCAAGAATTTGTAATAAATAATATGCCCAAAATACTTTCTTTAGGAAAATCAAGTAAATCTTGATTTTTTTATGGTATAATATGACACCAAGTGAGGGATTATGATAAATTTTAATAATGATATTAATGATAATTTTATAAAAACTATAAGTGAAGACAAATTAGAAGATTTCTTTGTAAGTGATGATCATAAGAAGAATCTTTTCTTTATGGGATTGGTTTTGGCAACTGGTAAAAAAATAAACATATTAAATGATACAGAATATAATCTATATCAAAATATATATCATTATTGGACTAATAGATATAGTAAAAAAGATTATATAGTTTCAAATAATAATGATAGTATATTTATTATTGCGCCATCAGATTATATTAATTCACATAAAGATACTATTAAAGAAGAAATAAGTGATTATAAAGTATATTTTTCTAATAGAAATACAGATACAGACTTAAGTAATTTTGATTATAAAACATGTATTGATAATATGGAAAAAATTGGAGAATCAGGTATTGTTGCTATTAACTATGATAAAAATAGTATTACAAACTTTTTAGAATTGGGTGTTGTTTATGTTTTAGATAGTTTATGTATTTATTCAGACAGAAGATTTGTACTATGGAATAAAGGAATAAGTTTAGATGAAAATAACTTTGGAGATAGAGTAATAATAGATATATTAAAATATTCAAAAGATAAACCTTTAATAAAAAAATTAAATAATAACATATAAAAAGGGGAATTTATAATTATATGTGGAATATTAAGGTTATAGGGTGTGTTTATGGCATTATCGCAAGAAAAAATTATTGAGATAAGACAAAAATCAGATATAGTAGACGTAATTGGAGAATATATCCCGTTAGAACAAAAGGGAAAGAATTACTTTGCACTATGTCCTTTTCATGATGACCATAATCCTAGTATGAGTGTATCAAGAGAAAAACAAATATATAAATGCTTTGTATGTGGTGCTTCAGGTAATATATTTAATTTTATAATGGATTACGATAATATACCATTTATTGAAGCAGTTAAAATGGTTGCTAATAAGGTTAATATTCAAGTAGATATAGGAGAATATAAACCTAAAGAAAACGATAAATATAAAGAACTATATGAAATATACGATATTGCTAATAAGTACTATCAAAACAATTTAAAAACTAAAGATGGTACTAGAGCACTTGATTATTTAAAGAAAAGAAAAATAGATGATAATATAATAAAAGAATTCGGTATAGGATTATCTACTAATAGTAAGTTATTTGAATTATTAAAAAATAAACAATATAGTGATGATTTACTACTTAGATCTGGTATAGCAATAGAATCTAATGAAAGAATACATGATGCATTCTTAAATAGAATAATGTTTCCACTATATGACTTAGATAATAAAATAGTGGGTTTTAGTGGAAGAATATATGATGATTCAGATCAAGCTAAATATATTAATTCTAAAGATAGTGATATATTTCATAAAGGTGAATTAATATATAATTATAAGACTGCTAAAGAAGAAGCTAAAAAGAAAAAATCTATTATTATTACAGAAGGATTTATGGATGTAATAGGTTTATATAGATATGGAATAAAAAATGTTATTGCGACTATGGGAACAGCAGTTACTTCAAAACAAGTATCTATTATTAAGAAGATGTCTAATAATATAGTATTATGTTTTGATGGAGATAATGCTGGTGAAATTGCAACCATCTCCTGTGCTAATGAATTTATTAACTCAGGTATAAAGCCAAACATTATAAGATTAGAAGAAGGATTAGATCCAGAAGAATATTTAGATAAATATGGAGTAGATAAGTTTAATGAAAAGATAACTAATTCTAAATCATATTTAGATTATAAAATAGAATATTATAAGAAAAACACTAACTTTGAAAATAGTGAATCAGTATCTAAATATATAAAAGATGTATTATCTGAATTAAATAATGAAGATGATAAATTTGTTAGAGAAATAACTATTAAGAATCTATCTAATGATACAGGGTTAAGTATTAATACTATAAATAATTCATTTAAAAAAAAGGATAAAGAAGAAAAAAAACAAATAATATTAAAAGATAAAATAAAACTAGATAAATATCAAAGAGCTGAAAGAGAATTAATGTTTTACATGATAAGATATGATGAAGTATTAAAGATATTTGAAAGAAATAGATGTTTCTTTCCTACTCAATCATTTAGATTCTTATCTAGTGAATTAATATATTTTTATAGACAATATGAAAGATTAGATATAGCGGATTTCTTAACATATTTAAATGGTAAAGATGAACTAATAGAAGCATTAAAAGAAGTAGAAGATTTAAGTATTCCAGAAAATTATTCAATAGAAGCTATACAAAACTATATAGATTTACTTAATGATTATGGAAGAGAACTTGAAATAAAAAGACTTAATGCTTTGGTTAAGCATGAAATAGATGAAGATAAAAAGATTGAAATAATAACCGAAATAGCAAGATTAAAGGTAGGAGAATAAATATGAATGAAATAAAAACATTTGAACAAAGAAAAAAGATATTAATTAAAAAAGGTAAAGATAGAGGATATATTACTTTTGAAGAATTAGCAGAAGAATTAAAAGGATTGGATTTAGATGCTGATAATTTAGACGAATTATATAATTCATTTCATGATATTGGAATTGAAGTAGTTACTGAAGAAGCTGATACTGTTATTGAAACTAATGAAGAAGAAGGTGGAGTAGAAATAGCTATTCCTAAAACAATAAGTATAAATGATCCAGTAAGAATGTACTTAAAAGAAATAGGAAGAATTAGCTTATTAACTCAAGATGAAGAATTAGAACTATCTGAAAGAGTAACTCGTGGTGAACAAGAAGCAAAGAATAGATTAGCGGAAGCAAATCTTCGTTTAGTAGTAAGTATTGCTAAAAGATATGTAGGAAGAAAATTATCATTCTTAGATTTAATTC
>CAZKBC010000037.1:0-7924 GCA_964551265.1 uncultured Muribaculaceae bacterium
CCAATAAAGTTTGTGGGTATCAGTGAAAAATTAGATGGTATTATGGAATTTGATCCAAGTAGAATGATAGGTAGAATATTTAAAGAAGGCGATATTCTAAGTTTGATGGAAAGAGCAGAAGAAGTAATAGATAAAGATGAAGCTAAAGATTTAGCTAAGAAAATGAATAAAGGTAACTTTAATCTAGAAGACTTTTTATCTCAACTTAAACAAATAAAAAAGATGGGACCTTTAGAAAATATTATAAAGATGGTTCCAGGAATGTCTAAATATGGATTAGATAAAGTAAATATAGATCCTAAACAAATGTCTCATATAGAAGCTATAATTCAATCAATGACTCCAAAAGAAAGAAGAGACCCAGATATTATTAAAGCAAGTAGAAAAATAAGAATATCAAAGGGAAGTGGAACATCAGTTCAAGAAGTTAACAAACTATTATCTCAATTTGAACAAATGAAAAAGATGATGAAGATGTTTAAAAATGGAAACTTAAAGATGTAAAAAGGAATATTACTATTCCTTTTTTCTTTTATTCTCTAGTTTTTTTATTTGTTCTAAACTTTTTTGAACTTCTTCTTTTTGAGAATTCTTTTCTAGCGTCTCTTTAACTGCTAAAATAGTATTTGATATTCTTTCTTTTAAATCCGTCATACACTTCTACCTATACTTTCTTTTATTTCTTCAATAAATGGACTTTCTTCTCTTACACTAATTTCTTTGCTATATCCTTCGTAAGCTCTTTGATATGAATTACCAATTTGTTTATATTTTTCTATATCTATTCTTATTATTGGTAAATTTATTCCTTCTTTATTGAAATATCTAGAAAGTTCTTTAGCGTCTTCCAAATTAGTATCAAGTCCATATACTACTATATAATCTGGTAATACTCTTCCACCATTAGAGTTTTCCTTAATATTTTCTGTATTAATTTCTCTTCTAGATATTGCAACTTCATTATAAACATGTGCAATATCTTTAGGCGTATCTAATACATTATTAATCTGAGCAGCAGTTTTTCTAACTAATTCTTCCGGATAATCAAATTGAAGAGTAGGCCCATATTCATTAAAATATACATCTAATAATCTTTTATCATGAGAAGTATGAATATCTCCCCATCCCATTCCTAAGATAATAGAAGGATCAAACGAATAGAAACCCAAACTTATTGGTGAGTGTTCACTACTACAAGATTCTAACAATTTAGGTTCAATAACACTTCCACTAATGGTACTTACTCCCTGTTCATAAGTTTTCCAAATTTCATTTAGTTTTTTTGAAGCAAGTTCTGCCCCGTCATCTGTTCTCAACTTGGAATTATTTATACCTATTGTATGCATAAATATTCTAAAATCAGTACCATCTAAAGTTATTATCTCAACACCGTCTTCAACTGTTTTACTTATTCCTGGTTCATTATTATTTATTTTATCTTCTATCTTTTCTTCCGTAAGCAATGATTTAGAAAACTCATTAGAATATAAACCAGGTATTTTTGATCTAATTTCTTTAAAATCTATAGGAGTTAAAACATCTTCTTTTGTTTCTAACGTTGAATATAAATCTTTTAAAACCTTAACATCTTGAATATTAGAAATAATATATGATAATTCTAATATATCTAATTCATCCTTTGTAAAAATATCACTATCAATAGTTTTATCGTTGTTTATAAAATTTTTAACATTATATTTTCGTAGCATTCTAACGACATCACATTTTTGAGGTCTAAATGTATTTGATTCTCTATAATAATCCATTCCAAAATATTTATTAAATATAATGTTTTTAATTACTAACTGATCATTAGTTTTACTTATTGCTTCATCGTACATTTTATTTCTTATTTCTTTATAATTTTTTAATTCTTCAATATTATTTATTTTTAAAGCATCCTTTGGAACATCATCTCTCTTATATCTATCAATTATAAAAGTAATTAAATTATCTTTTTCATTTTCAGATATATTATTAAGTGATAATTTATCTTTAAATTCTATATCTAAATCCATAAAAATCTTTAATTGTTCTTCATTATCTAATGCTGTATTTTTAAAGTATGTTTTTGTTAACTCTCTAAATAATTTAAAATTCTCTAACTTTTCAGGATGTCTTACTAATTCACCTATGATATTACCACTTTTGTTTTTATAAGATAATATGTTATGAATAACACCTATATCAAAATTTTCAAATACTTTTTGATCAAATATATCGAATGTAGGAATTTCAGATATAGTTATTTCTTTTCTTTCAGAAAGAATAGATAGAGCTTTTTCACCATACGCTGTTTTTACTATTTCGTATAGTAATTGATTATCTGTAGGATTTTTTATAAATTCAAATATAATCCTTTTATCACACTTTGACATTATAGTGTTATTTAATATTATCTTTGATACTTGATTAAATTTATTTTCAAAATCATTATTTCTATATCCAATGTTGAATAAATAATTTTCAGCATTCGTTGTATCAAAATATTTTTGCATATCTTCTGTATTATAATAGTTTTTTAAAACTGTATTATATACTCTTCCAAGTGATAGTATTTTTTTTATATTATTTACATTAGAGTAATACTGACCTTTTACTCCTAATACTTTTGCATCAAATCTTCCTATTTCTGCCCAATTTTCTTCTTTAAAAGATAAGGATACTTCATCTTTATTTAAAATAATTTCGTTATAAAAAGATAAAAATCTTTTTATATTTTCAATACCATATTTTGATAATGAATTACCATTATTCAAATCGTGACTAACGTTTAAAAAACTATATTCATTATTATCTTGACTAAGTAAAATACTTTTATCATAAGGTAAATTATCTATCAAATGTGGATTATTATTAGTATATATTTTAATAGCGTCTATTGAAGCTTTATCTATCAAAGAATTATCAATTGATATTATTGAAGCTTGTTGCTCAATAGGAAGATCAAGTAGTTTAATCTTATTTATAAAGTTATCATATATTCTTTTGTCATCATGATTATTATTTCTTAACAAAGTATTTTCTTTAATAAATTCATTTAATACATTGGGTTTAAAACTTTTTATTTCACTTAATAATGAGCTATAATTAGTTTTTAAAAATTTATATTGATTTTCATCAGATAAAAAAGAAATATATGAATATCTTCTATTATTTTCAACAATATCATAAATCATTTCTTGACTTAAAAACTGAATATATTTATTATCATTGATTGCTAATTCTTTTTTTAATTTTTCCTCAGCATGAACTATTAAACTTGGATTAGCGTATATCATTACTTCACTTATAGATCTTGGGAAATTTCTAATTTCACTTGGGTTACTTAAAGCAAGAGCATTTAATATATCAGAATCATTTTTAAAAACAACAGGTATGCTATCATATGTATATTTTGATATTTCTTTCAATATTTTATTTTTTTTTCTTTTCTCAAAAAAACCATAATTATTATTCATTTGATTCTCCTATAATATAATAATATCACAAAAATAAAAAAAGATAATCTATCTTTTTTATTTTAACAAATTTATAATGTTTTTTCTTTGATTTTATTTTTTAGAACTACATGTTCTTTAACATGATCAATTCCTTCAATATTATCGTTTGCTATTTGCCATAGAACTCTAGACTTATTACCTTCGTTGTTATTATTTCTTCTAATGAATTCATCTACATTTTTAAATGAACATTCTATATCATTGTTTTCAAACATAAATATGGCCATATAATTAGATCCTATCTTATTACCAATCTCTTTTCTTTCTTCTTTTTTTGATTCACTATCCCCTTCAATAGCTTTTTGTTCAATAATTAATTTATCAATAACAGAGTATTTTTCTTTTATTAGAGAATCTTTTAAATCATCATTATAAAAACTCTTCATTGACATTAATAAGTACTCTGGAAATGCATCTTTAACTAAAACTTTTGATTCATCATAAGGTATTTCATTATTAACAATTTGATATACGTAACCAAATTGTTTAATTAATTCATTTTCTTCTTCTAAACTATTTGAACTTACATAAATAAAACTAGTTTTATTTATAGGATCAATAAAATGCTCACTAATATTAATTCCATCATCATTCTTATGAAGAGAAATTAATCCTTTTTTTGCCATATCATTAAAAAAGTAATAATATTCAGGATTAAATTCTTTTAAAAAATTAGAAATCTTTTCAATTGTTATTGAGTGATATATATCGTTTTCAGATAAATCAATATCTTTATCAGCTAAAAATGGAGGGGGATATATAAAATTATCTCCTTCTTTTTCAATAACATCCAACATTAATTTATCCATTTTAATATATACTTCAGCAGCATTTCTTAAAGAAATAATATCATCTTTTTCTTTACTAATTAATAATTTATTTCTAATTTTATTAATATTTTTTTCTATTATATATTGATTCCAACTGCACATAAATACCTCTTTCTCAATATATAATATAGTAAATAATTATTTTGTCAACATTTTACAAAACATAAATTTTATGTTAATATTTATCGTGTGGTGCTGTATCCTAGTAGATTACTTGTTTTGAAAAATGGGGTTCAATTAGACCTATTTAAAGAGCATATCTATGAAACTTTTGGTGAATGCCTCTATACGCCCAGTTTGGGGTTCTTGCTGAAAGATTTGGATAAAGGGCCGTCATAATGGCATATGTAAAAGGACCCTCTATCCTCGGAGACTCACGATTGTGTATAGCTTATGAATTTAAGACTATATACGACTTGAGATTAAACCTATCTCGCGGTGAAAAGCTGTGAATAGTGTAGCTTGCCTTGAGCGAATATTTGGGATTATAGATAGACATAATATGTTTAGGCCAAATGTATTAAGTTATTACTATATGAAATTATATTTGCAAGACAGACTATAGACAAGTGTCTTTGAAGAAAATTCCTAGGACAGATATCAGTTTAAGATTAAAGTGTGTACTAAGTGGTAATCAAGTCATATTTGTAGTGATACAATATCTATTCTTTTAAAGGGGAACCGCATTTTGGTAACAAGGTGTAAGAATAGGGGAAAACCTACTTGACCTAAGACGCAATATTTCTTTAATTGATGACCATATAAAAGTAGAAGTATAACTTCTATTTTTTTTGTTTATATTTATAGATTATATGTCTTTGTAGGGGAATTATAATAATAAAATCGTAAAATATTAATATAATTTAAAGATGTATTTGTGAAAAAAATCGATTAAATATTTTGTAATGAAAGGGAAAAATGAATACTACAGTTTCAACAATAATGAATGTCATTGATAATGAAATTAGAGTTATGCGTATTAATGATGAAGACTATATTTCTTTAACGGATTTAGCTAGATATAAAAACCCTAACGAACCGTCTGATGTAATAAAAAAATGGTTAAGTAATTATGAAACTATTGAATTTTTAGGCTTATGGGAAAAATTGAGTAATCAAGATTTTAATTCGGCGGAATTCCACCGAATTAAAAAAGAGTCCCCCAATCGTTCATTTACTATGACTCCAAGCCAATGGTGTAAAAGGGTAAATGCTAAAGGAATGACATATAGTAATGGAAAATATAGTGTAGGGACGTTTGCTCATTCTGACATTGCGTTAGAATTTGCTTCATGGATAGATAACCTATTTAAATTATATTTAATAAAAGAATTTAAAAGATTAAAATATAATGAAAGTTATAAAAACAAAATAGAATGGTTAGTAAGAAGAAGTTTATCAAAAACAAACTATAGAATACATACTGATAGCATAAAAGAAAATATAATTCCAAATCTTACTGATAATCAGAAATTATTTGTATATGCTGATGAAGCAGATATAATTAATGTCGCGCTTTTTGGAATGACCGCTAAAGAGTGGAGAGATAAAAATTCAAACTTTGTAGGAAGCATAAGAGATAATGCTGATGTTCTCCATTTAGTAGTGTTAAGTAATCTTGAAGTACTAAACGCTAATATGATAGAAAATAATATTAGTCAAAAAGAAAGGCTTGAAATATTAAATAAAAATGCAAAAAAACAAATAAATATTTTAATTAAAGATAAAAACATTATTGGAATAGATAATTTCTAATAAAAAAGATAAATCATTATTTTAATAATTTATCTTTAATCTTTGTTATTAAATCTATTTCTTTATCTAAATAAACGCTATCGGTTTTAATTCTATATGAATTTGAATAAAGAATAGTACCTATTTTAACTTCAAATGCTCTAGTTTCAATATTATGTTTCTTTAACATATAACTAGTTAATGTATTAGCGCCACCTATACTTTTACATACCCATATACCACCAAAATCATCTATCCCTTCTTTAATTTGATCTTCTTCTAAGTAGTACCATTCATTTGGAGTAAATTGTAATATATTAGGATTCTTTCTAAGACCTAATGATTTTAATTCTTTAGTAAAAACTTTATAAAATATATTATTCATTTCTTACCAACCTTTTTACTAAAGCTTCATTTTCTTTAGAAAACACATCTGGACTTGTTTTTTCTACAAATTGATATATTCTTCTTAATGATTTATCTGTATTAATAATTTCATCAATTGTCTTTAGTTTATCAGTAGTTTTTCTATAATAATCTATAGCCCTAAACTTTGATAAAGCATATACAATAACGTCTTCAAATCCACCTAAGCAATTAACGTTATTTAAATCTTTAATTCTATTTATTTTGTAGTCATTGTCATTAGAATAATATGTGTCGTTATACATTTTTAATGTTTCTAATTCGACACCCCATTCATACATAAATCTTTCTTGAAGATACAAGCTACTATCTAATTTTAGATTTTGTATATAATCATTAAAATATAATTCTAGTAAAATTGGTAAAGTTTCATTATTAGAAATATCATGTAAAGATTCTTTATGAGCTAAATGATGTCCTATTTCATGAACAAGCGCAAACATCATAGACTCAATAGTTGGTGCTACGACACCAATAAAGTTATTTTTATTAATCGAATCTATCATATACATTCCTTTAAGAAAAGAATATTTTCTTAAATAAATACTTTTATTATCTATTAAATTTTCAACAATAAATGGACTATAATTTTTTAATGTGTCGGTATAAAAAGATTTTACTACATCAACTACATCTTTCTCGTCATACTTTGGATTATACGGAATTTGAAAATCTTTAATATATGTATAGTCTTGGTTTAACATTTCTTTATATATACTTAAGTCTATTATTTTAGTATTTCTCATTATATTATTTTCACTTTTCACAAAATTAAAAAAATAATCGTTTGGTTTTTTAGAAAGATCAGTTCTTGAGGGCTTTTTCCCTTTTATATAATCAAGTAATCTGTCATAACTATCTAAAATACTATCAGCATGTGAAGTAGAATATCTATATCTTTCGTTTCTTAACGTATTTATATTTTGTTTAATTAATCTAATATCAGAATTATACATACAACCCCCAAAATTATTTTTTATATTAGCATAACTGATTAAAATTTACAATAAAATGAAAGTATGTTAATATTTTACTTGAGGTATATATGAAAAACAAGAGATTTAAATGGATTATTACTGTTACATTATTAACATTTTTTATTACAATTTTGTTTTCGATATTATCAGATTTTATTCTTAGTGGATCTGGACTTATAATTGGAATAATTACAATAATGCTATTTATATTATTAGGTGTTATTTTTGATATGATAGGTGTTGCAGTAGCGTCCGCAACAGATAGATCATTTCACGCTATGGCTTCTAAAAAAGTAAAGAGCACTAATACTGCTAAGACATTAATAAAGAATTCTTCTAAAGTATCATCTATATGTAATGATGTAATAGGGGATATATGTAATATTATGAGTGGTACTGCAACGGTAGTAGTATCTAATAATATATCAACTAATTATGATATGAGTTTTACTTT
>CAZKBC010000038.1:0-7654 GCA_964551265.1 uncultured Muribaculaceae bacterium
CAGTAGTGGATGATGCTAGTTTAGAATTTTGTAAAAAAATATATGAAGAAAATAAAGACAAGATTATTTTACCTACAGACATAGTTGTTGGAACTTCATTTACTAATGAAACTAACGCTAGATTAGTAGATGTAAAGAATATTGGTAATAACGATATGGGATTAGATATAGGAATTGCAACAATTAATAACTTTAAAAAGATTTTAATGGATGCAAAAACAGTTATATGGAATGGACCAGTTGGAGTATTCGAATTAGAAAAATTCTCAACTGGAACAAGAAAAGTATGCGAAATTTTAGCTCAAATAAAAGCTAATGTAATAATAGGTGGAGGAGATTCTGCTGCTGCTGTTACGAAGTTTGGATTTAAAGATAAATATTCTCATATATCTACCGGAGGAGGAGCTTCTTTAGAAATGTTAGAAGGTAAAGAACTTCCTGGTATAGCTGTTATTTGGGAGAAGTAATATGAACAAACTAATAGTTGCAAACATAAAGATGAATTTTACTTATGAAGAAGCAATAAATTATAAAAATAATATAAAAGATAAATATGATAATCTAATTATCTGTCCTCCTTACTTATATATAAAAGATATGATTAGTAATAATTATGTTATAGGTTCTCAAGATGGATATTATATAGATAAAGGAGCATATACTGGTGAGATATCATTTCATCAATTAAGTAGTATAGGGGTGAAGTATTCTATTATTGGTCATAGTGAAAGAAGACATAAATTTAATGAATCGAACGAAATAATTAAATTAAAATTTGATTCTTGCATTAGTCATTCGATTACTCCAATACTTTGTGTTGGAGAGACAAAAGAAGAAAGAGATAATGGAATAATATTTGATATAATAAAAAATCAAGTAGATAGTGCCTGTATAAATATCACTTTAAATAAAATAATTATTGCATATGAACCAGTTTGGGCAATAGGAACAAATGTTACACCAACACTAAAAGAAATAGAAGAAGTTCATATATATATTAGAAATCTATTGAAAACTCACAATATAGATTGTCAAATATTATATGGAGGAAGCGTTAATTTAAATAATATAAAAGAATTTTCAAGTTCAAACAATATAGATGGTTTCTTAATAGGTTCTGCATCATTAGATGCTGATAATTTAATAAAAATGATAAAACAAACAATGTAAATAGGAATGTATAATATACATATTCCTATTTTTTTATAAATTCATTTGTGTTATAAAAAATATAGTAGGTGATATTATGTATACATTTTATAACGAAATGAGAGACCACATTGTTGTATATTCTAACTTAAGTAGAAAAACAGTCTTAACTGATGCTGAGATAAGAAGTTTAAAACCATATGTTAATGCATCTCAAGATCTTAGAGATGATTTTGATGGTAGCATAATGAGCCAATCAAGAGGAATTTCTAAACCCAAAACAAAAGCAAAGACAATGAATTCTTTTTCATCTGGTTACAATTTAGTTGAAGAAACTAACGTAATGCCTATTATTAGGGCTGAAGAAAAAAAAGAAACACCAATTATTAAGAGTGGAGAATCAAAGACATTCGCAGAATATTATGCAGAAAAAAATGCGGAATATTCTAAAAAACAAAGTGTTGAAGATAATATTGTTCCATTCCCAGTAAAAGAAACTGAGTCTAAAGAATTAAAAAACGAAATGCCACCATCACCTCGTTATTATACTCCAACAGAAGTTGATCCAATTGATTATCTTGTTGCCTAAAAATGTAGATTTCTACATTTTTTTTGGAGGATTTTGTGATAAGACTTATTATTATAGAAAAAGATATAAATTTATTAAATGATTTAATCAAGCATTTTAAATATAATAAGAATATACAAATAATATATTCAACAAATGATGGATTGATTGGATCTAAATATATAATAGAAAATCAATCAAAAATAGATATTATAATAATGAATTTAATTATTAAAAATAAAGATGGAATAACCTTAATTAAAGAAATAAGAGAACGGAATATTAATATTCCTATAATAATATGTACAAGTTGTTATTCTAACAATATGATTAGTCAAGTATCTAGTTTAAATATATGCGCTTACTTATTCAAACCTTACAATATAATAGATTTAGAAAATAAAATAAAAGATGTTATCAACAACGAATTTTGTCACAAAAAAATTGATGAAAGAATTATGATATTATTACATTCTATGGGAATATCTTCAAAATATAAAGGTTATAAATATTTGAAGGAATCTATTAGAATGTTTTATTTTTATCCAGAAAGTATTATTACAAAAGAGATATATTGCTCTTTAGCAATTAAATATAAAGTTACTAAGTCTTGTATTGAAAGATCTATTAGTAGAGCAATAGATGAAGGAATTAATAGATGTAATTTAGAGTATATTGAATCAATCTTTGGAAGCACAATTAGTTTAGAAAGAGGTAGTCCTACTAATGCCGAATTCATTGAGACTATAACGGAAAGGTTAAACATAATCAATCAATCTATGATATAATTTTATTGGTGATGAAATGAAAAAATTAATGTTAATGATACTAGATGGAGTAGGATATAGAGAAGAAGAATATGGCAACGCTTTTAAACTAGCAAATACTCCTAATCTTGATTATATTATGAATGAATATCCACATAGTTTACTTGATGCATCCGAGGTTCATGTTGGACTACCTGATGGACAAATGGGAAATAGCGAAGTTGGACATATGAATATCGGAGCTGGTAGAGTTGTGTATCAACAACTTCAATTGATTAATGCATCAATAGCTAATGGTTCTTTTTATAATAATGAAAATATTTTAAGTGTAGTCAATAATGTTAAAGCTAATAATTCAAAACTACACATAATGGGTTTAGTTAGTGATGGAGGAGTTCATTCTCATATTAATCACTTCAAAGCTCTAATAAAGATTGCTAAAGATAATAACATTAAAGAATTATATATACACGCTATAACAGATGGAAGAGATACCCTTCCTGATTCAGCATATAAATTTATAAAAGAATTAGAAGATGAATTGACTATTCAAGGTGTTGGTAAAATAGCGACTATTTCAGGAAGATACTATGCTATGGATAGAGATAATAATTTTGATAGAATAAAAAAATATTATGATGCAATTATAAATAATGATGGAGAGCATTATAACAATACTAAAGAAGTAATTGACCATAACTATAATAATAAAGTATATGATGAGTTTATTGTTCCTGGAATAATAGATTCAAAAGGTTTAATCAATGATAAAGATGGAATAATATGGGCTAATTTTAGACCCGATAGAGCTTGGGAAATACTAACTTCTATAACTAATCCTAATTTTGATAAGTTTGAATCTAAGAAATTAAATGATATAAAATTAGTTACTATGATGCCTGTTGCGGATTCAGTAGTTAATGCATATGCATTCAAGTTAGATGAATTATTTAATACTTTTGGTGAATATATATCTAATTATAATATAAGACAACTTAGAATTGCAGAAACAGAGAAGTATGCTCATGTTACATTTTTCTTTAATGGAGGAATTGAAAAAGATATTCCAAATTGTGACAGGGTATTAATAAATAGTCCAAAAGTTGCAACATATGATTTGAAACCCGAGATGAGTTCTTATGAGGTTACATCAAAATTATTGGAAATCATGAATAACTATGAAATCATCATATTAAATTTTGCTAATGGTGATATGGTGGGACATACCGGAATAATGGAATCTGCAATTAAAGCCATGGAGGCTGTTGATTATAATGTGGGTTTGATTTATAAAAAAGCAAAAGAACTTGGATTTACTCTGTTAATAACTGCAGATCACGGAAACTGTGAAGAAATGCTAGATAAGAATGGTGTAGTACTTACTGCTCATACTTTAAATAAAGTACCTTTTATTATTACAGACAAACACTATAAAGTTATAAATGGTAAACTTGGAGATATAGCGCCAACTATGCTAAAGTTATTAGAATTAGATATACCAAAAGAAATGACAGGAAACATATTAATTAATATTGAATAATTATATTAATTATATTAAAATAAAAATAAGGAGGAAATATGTACGAAATGCCGATATATTATGAAGCAACTTCTTTTTCACAAGGATGGACAATAGCATCTATAGTGTTAGCAATTGTAGGAGGTATATTAACTTTAGTATTGTTTTTAAATAAATCAAATAAAGAAAAATATAACAAAAAATTATTAAAACTATATGATTTTTTAAACTTTGATTATTTAACTTTAGAAGTAGTATTAAAATTTATGTATGCAGCAGTTACTATTTTTGTAGTATTAAACTCATTTAACTATATATCTATAAATTTTTTAACATTCTTATTGTATTTAGTATTTGGAGTAATACTTACAAGAGTTTCATTTGAATTATTGATGTTACTTATAAAGATTTGTAAGAATACAACAGAAATAAACGATAAACTTAATAAAGAAGAAAAAGAAACAAAGAAGAAATAAACGATAAATGCAATTTGGGTATTGCATTTATTTTTTTCTTTTGATATACTTATTGAGCAAGTTGTGGCTTAGATGTGTGAGGTTGCCGATACACCAGGCAAAGTTGATGGTGTATAATGGGGTATTTACACGGAGCAAGTTTATACAATTGATATAAGCGAAGGGAGGATTAGATGGCAAATCGAATTAGAGTTAAACTTAAGGCATATGATCACAGAATACTAGATCAAGCAGCAGGAAGAATAGTAGAGGCCGTTAAGAGAACTGGTGGAGATATTAGTGGACCAATTCCACTACCAACAGAAATTCAAAAGTATACGATTTTAAGAGCAGTTCACAAGTATAAAGATTCTCGTGAACAATTTGAAATGCGTACACATAAAAGATTAATAGACATCAACAATCCTAGTAAGGAAACTGTCGAAACATTGACAAGATTAGACTTACCTAGTGGCGTTGACATTGAAATAAAATAGGAGGAAACAATGAAAAAAGGAATCTTAGGTCGCAAAGAAGGAATGACTCAAGTATTTACTAAAGATGGTGTTTTAGTTCCTGTAACTGTAATAAGTGTTGAACCTAACATAGTAATGCAAGTAAAAACAATGGAAACAGATGGATACGAAGCAGTACAATTAGGTTTTGGAAGTAAAAGAGAATCATTGAGTAATAAATCAGAAAAAGGTCATGCAAAAAAAGCTAACGCTACACCTAAGCGCTTCTTAAAGGAAATCAGAGGAGTGGATGTAGCAAATTATCAAATAGGACAAGAATTGAAAGCAGATTTATTTGAAGCTGGTGAAGTTGTAGACGTAACTGGAGTTAGTAAAGGAAAAGGCTTTCAAGGAGTAATCAAACGTTACAACCAAACTCGTGGTCCTATGTCACATGGATCTCAATATCATAGAGGTGTAGGTTCTCTTGGACAAAGAAGACCAATGCACGTTCTTAAAGGTAAAAAATTACCTGGTCATATGGGATTTGAAACTGTGACTATTCAAAATTTAGAGATAGTAGAAGCAGATTTAGAAAACAATATATTATTGGTTAGAGGAAATGTTCCTGGACCAAAAAAATCATTAATTATGATTAGAACTTCTGTTAAAAATCCAGAAGAAAAAAGAGAAGTATTAGATTTAATAAAATATAACAATGAAGAATTGTTAGAAGCAAATACTGAAGTAGTACTAGAAGAGACTGCAGAAGATAATGCTAAAGTAATTGAAGAATCATCACAAGGAACAGAACAATAATTTTTTATTGATTGTGATGGGAGGAGGAAGTATGTCTAAAGTGGCACTTTTAAATATAAAGGGCGAAAAAATTAAAGATATTAACTTAGAAGATAAAGTTTGGGGAATAGAACCAAATGATAGCGTTATATATGATGCAATAGTACTAGCTAGAGCTTCAGCAAGACAAGGTACTCACGACACAAAAAATAAGGCAGAAGTAAGCGGTGGGGGAAGAAAACCTTGGAAACAAAAAGGAACAGGAAACGCTAGACAAGGATCTATTAGAAGTCCTCAATGGAGAGGTGGCGGAATAGTATTTGGACCGACACCAAATGTTAATTATAATAAGAAACAAAACAAGAAAGAAAGAAGACTAGCAATTAAGTCTATGCTTTCATATAAAGTTTTAGATAAAAACTTATTAGCGTTAGATGAAATGAAATTAAATGATAATAAAACAAAATCATTCTTAAGCGTTATGAAAGATTTGAAATTAGATTCATCAACATTGTTTGTAACAAATATGTTTAGTGAAGAATTATTATTATCTTCTCGTAATATTAAGGGAGTAAAAGTAGTTACTCCTAGTGAGATAAATGTTTTAGATTTAGCAAGTTATGAAAAATTAGTAATAACTGAAGAAGCTATTAAAAATATTGAGGAGGTGCTTGTATAATGTCAGAATATAGAGATGTAATTAAAGCGCCAATAATTACTGAAAAGAGTGCTTCTATTGCAAGTAATGAAAGAAAATATGTTTTTGAAGTAAATTCAAAAGCAAATAAAACTCAAATTAAACAAGCAGTAGAAATGATATTTAAAGTTAAAGTTGAAAAAGTAAATACAATAAATGTGGTTCCAAAGAAAAAAAGAGTTGGACGTTATTCTGGATTTACAAACAAATATAAGAAAGCAGTAGTAACTTTAGCTCCAAATAATAAGATTGATTTATAAGGGAGGATATTGACATGCCGATAAAAACATATAGACCACTTACAAATGCAAGCAGAAATATGAATACTTTGATTAATAAAGAATTGTCAAAAAAAGCTCCAGAAAAGAAATTAACAGTTAAGATTGTTAAAACTGGTGGAAGAAATAATCAAGGAAGAATTACTGTAAGGCATCGTGGTGGTGGTGCAAAGAGAAGATATCGTATTATTGATTTTAAAAGAAATAAATTTGATGTCGAAGGAACTGTAACTGCTTTAGAATATGATCCAAATAGAACATGTAATATTGCTTTAATAACATACTTAGATGGTGATAAGAGATATATTCTTGCACCTCTAGATCTTAAAGTTGGAGATAAAGTAGTAAGTTCTGAAAATGCTGATATTAAGACTGGTAATTCATTACCAATTGGAAATATAGCAGTAGGAACATATATACATAATATAGAATTAAAACCATTAAAGGGTGGACAATTAGCAAGAAGTGCTGGTTCGAGTGCTCAAATACTAGGTAGAGAAGGAAATTATGTATTAATAAGATTAAAAAGTGGTGAAACAAGAAAAATATTAAATTCTTGTAGAGCTACAGTTGGAATAGTTGGAAATTTAGATAGAGAGTTATTAAAACTAGGTAAAGCAGGACGTAAGCGTCATATGGGAATTAGACCAACAGTTCGTGGTTCAGTAATGAATCCAAACGATCACCCTCATGGTGGTGGAGAAGGAAAATCTCCAGTTGGTAGAAGTGGTCCAATGACTCCTTGGGGTAAACCAGCTCTTGGATATAAGACTCGTAAAAAGAAAAATAATTCTAACAAGTTTATAGTAAAACGTCGTGGTAAATAGAAAGGATAATTAAAATGGCAAGAAGTTTAAAAAAGAAACCATATGTATTTGAAAGATTAATGAAAAGAGTAAGTGATTTAAATACTAATGGTAAAAAAGAAGTGTTAAAAACTTGGTCTCGTCGTTCTACAATTTATCCTG
>CAZKBC010000039.1:0-7597 GCA_964551265.1 uncultured Muribaculaceae bacterium
TATAGAAGTAATAATGAATGAAAAATATGAGAAAAAGAAGAATAAAGACGCTATAGTAGTAAGTTGTAATTTATCAAAATTAATATATATAAAATATACCATTACTCCAAATAATAATAGTATCGTAAACATAAGTCTTTTTACTCTACTAGTAATAACAAATTTCTTTTTCTTTTGTTCACTTTTAGCTTGATTTAATTCTAATAAGAAAGATACAAAAAACACTAATAAATTAATTGCAAAAAAAGTATAAGTAAAATATATAGTAAGCACTAAAATAGAAAATACAAATACTTCGTATGTATTAAATACTTTCTTTTTATTCTTATATATCCATTTTAAATACCTATTACTAGTATTATATGAGTTTTGTTGAAGCATGTATATAGATTTTCTATACTTCATTATTGTATAAAATATATAAGGAATTAAGGAGAATAGAAATTCATTCATTAGAGCCTCCTAAATAAAATATTCTTCGTACCAAATTAAGAATGTATAAATAGTCCATATCTTTCTTGAATTATCTTTTTTATTGTCAATATGATCATACAATAATTTTAAGATTTCTTCAACATTAAAGAACTTACTACTAGATTCAAAAGTCATCTTAATATTTCTAATTATATTTTCATCTTTTAACCATACTCTTATTGGAGTTGGGAACCCTAGTTTCCTCTTACTAGAAACTTTTAAATCTAATACCTTAGATGATATACTTCTAAACATTTTTTTAGTAGTATCTTTATCTATTCTATATTTAGTAGGTATCTTTCTAGCATAATCAATAAGTACTCTATCTAAAAATGGTACTCTAAGTTCTATAGAGTTTGCCATACTCATCTTATCTGCCTTTAATAATATATCTCCAACTAACCAAAAATTAAAATCTATATATTGCATCTTAGTAATATCGTCACTATCTTTAACCTTATCATAAAAAGGCTTAGTAATATTACTGTACTTATACTCTTCTTTATAATTATTCAATATTTTTTTCTTTTCGTATTCTTTAAATATAAAGGCATTTCCAATAAATCTTTCTTCAACATTATTAGATCTTCTTATAAAAAAATTAGTTCCTCTTTTTTCTCCAAATATACTAGCAACACTTCCTATTAATTTTCTAATAGATAAAGGTACTTTATAGTACATTGGATAAGTTAATGGTTCTTGATATATATTATATCCTCCAAATATTTCATCAGCCCCTTCTCCTGATAAAACAACTTTTAAATAAGGTTTAACTAATTTAGATAAAAAGAATAAATTTATAGCGGATGGATCTGCTATAGGTTCATCCATTTGATACATTATTTTTCCAAGATTATTAAAATATTCATCCTTAGTTATGAGCTTACTAATATTTTCTACATTTAACTTACTCGATAATTCCTTAGCGTATGGTATCTCATTATATCCTTCAATATCAAAACCAACTGTAAAAGTTTTATTTAATTTTGATGCAGCACTTATAAAAGATGAATCTACCCCACTCGATAAAAAAGATCCTACTTCAACATCACTTACCTTGTGAGCTTCAACTGAATCGAATATTAATTCTTCTAATTTTTCTTTCATCTTTTCTTCAGGTTCATCATTTGGTTCAAAACTAAATGAATAATACTTATTTATAGATAATTCTTCGTTTTGATATTCAAAATAATGACCAGGTAATAACTTAAATACATTATTAAAGAATGTTGTTTCTCCTGGACTATATTGAAAAGATAAGTATTCATTTAACTTATCAGAATTTAATTCTTTCTTAAAATCAGGATGTTCTAAAAACGCTTTTATTTCTGATGCAAACATAAAATTCTCATCATCTTTATAGTAATAAAAAGGCTTTATTCCATAAAAATCTCTTGCTCCAAATAACTTATCTTCTTTTATATTATATAATACAAAAGAAAACATTCCTCTTAACTTATCTAATATCTTTTCTTTATATTCTTGGTATCCTAATAATAATACTTCAGTATCAGAAGTACTATTAAATTTATATCCTTTATTTATTAAATCTTCTTTAATTTTTTTATAATTATAAATCTCTCCATTAAATACTATTACTAAAGATTTATCATCATTATACATAGGTTGAGAACCACTCTCATCTATATCAATAATAGATAGTCTTCTAAATCCCAACTTTACTTTATCAGAAAAATAATATCCTTCACTATCAGGACCTCTATGAATAATCTTATTAGTCATATTTTTTATTATTTTTTTATCTTTATTTTTACCTACATAACCTACAAATCCGCACATATATTTCACCTATGTCAATTTTATCACAAATAACTTATTATTAGTGTTTATTGATTAATATATACAAAACTTGATATAAATACATATTACAATACTTAACTATTATTTACACAAGTGCTATAATAAGAGATAAGGAGAATATATGAGAAAGAAAAAGAAAAAAAAGAGAATATTTAGAAGTCTATTTATTATATTATTTTTATTTGGAATCTCTTATATATTTTATTATATAGATCAAAATGATAATGTATATACAGAAAAAGAAATAATCAATAAATTAGAAAAACTAGGATATAACAAAGAATCCACTAGTATTATAAAAGAATTACAATTAGAAGATAAAATAATTGAATATAATAAATATTCAAAAACACTTGAAGAAGCATTAACTAAAGATAAATTTAATAATAATTGTATAAATAATTATATAAATCTTGATATTAAATATTTAAATAGTATTAAACATCTATGTGATTTAGAATATAGTGAGAATGAAATAAATAATATAGTTATAAATTTAGATGAAACCATTATATTAAAGATAGATAAATATCTTAATGAATTAAATACTCTATCAATTCAAACTAACTTTATATTTGAAAACTATGATAGATATATAAGTTATCAAGAAACAGATATAAAGAAAAAAATATCATATGTTAATATTGGATTAGATTACCCATTTTATGAGAATATAAAAGAATCAATTAATAAAGATAACAACCTTATATTAGTAAATAAATATTATAAATTAGATAGTACATTCATTAACAAATTAGAGAATTTAAGTACAGATTGTTCTGTAAGGTCTGGAATTAAAATGGAAGTTAATGCAGCAATAGCGTTTGAAAAATTATGCATAGCTGCTAAAGAAGAAGGTTTTACTATAAAAGGATCATCTGGATATAGATCATATGAAACTCAAAAATCAATATATAACAGTTATTTAAGAAACGATTCACTTATTAATGTAGATACATATTCTGCAAGAGCTGGACACTCTGAACATCAAACAGGATATGCTATAGATGTATCAAATAATAAACAAGCTTATGATGATTTTGGTTTAACAAGCGAATATCCTTGGGCAAAAGTTAATATCCATAAATATGGATTTATAATAAGATATACAAAAAACAATCAATATATAACAGGATATAAAGACGAACCTTGGCATTTTAGATATGTGGGAGTTGAAACAGCAACTTATTTATACGAAAACAACTTAACACTAGAAGAATATCTATTAAACAATAAAGAAAAGATATAAAAAAAAGTATTTAAAAATACTTTTTTATTTTATTACTCCCAGTACAATATTTTCTTTTGGTATTAATTCTTTATCAATAGTAAATGAACTTAATAACTCATTAACATCTAATTCTTTATTATCTATATATAGTCTTGCTATTACATCACCTATATTAACATAATCTCCAATATTCTTAATTAGTTCTATTCCTACTCCGGGATTTATAACATCTTCTTTATGGAATCTTCCTGCTCCTAAAGACATAGATAATTTACCAATACTTAGTGCATTAATATTATTAATATATCCTTCTTTTTCACTCTTAACATCTATTATTTTATTTGAAATAGCAATATTATTTATATCTCCACCTTGTCTTTTTATAAATTCATAAAATTTCTTTAGTGCATTACCATTAATTAAATTATCAACCACTATTTTTCTAGCTTCTTTATAATCTATATTTTTAGAAAGACTAACCATATATGAAGATATTACTAAACATAATTCTTTTAACTCTTTATTACCTTTATAACTCAATATATCTATTGCTTCTTTTACTTCTAAACCATTTCCAATCATATTACCTAAGGGATTATCCATATTTGTAATTAACGCTATAGTTTCTTTCTTATATTTATTTCCTATCATTACCATTAACTTAGCAAGTTCAATTGCTGATTCTTTTGATTTTAAAAATGCTCCAAAACCATATTTAACATCTAGCACTATTTTATCAGCACCTGATGCAATCTTTTTACTCATAATTGAAGACGCTATTAAAGGAATAGATTCAGTAGTTCCAGTAACATCCCTTAATGCATATATCTTTTTATCAGCTGGAGCAATATTATCTGTTTGAGATATTATAGATATATTTATATCATTAATCTCTTCAATAAATTCTCTTTCACTAAGTAATGTTTTAAAGCCATTTATAGCCTCTAATTTATCAATTGTTCCACCAGTATATCCAAGTCCTCTTCCACTCATTTTAACAAAAGGAACACCACAACTAGCCACCATAGGGCCTATTATTAATGTTGTTTTATCCCCTATTCCACCAGTTGAATGTTTATCTACTTTAATTCCATTTATATTTGATAAATCTATAATATTTCCGCTTTTAACCATAACATCAACTAAATCAAATACCTCTTCCTTTTCCATTCCATTAATACATATAGCCATAAGTAAAGAAGACATTTGATAATCTTTTATATAATCATTCATAAAATTATCTATAACAAATTTATATTCATCATAAGATAATTTATTATTATTTTTCTTCTTATTAATAATTTCAATAATATTCATAATATCACCACTTATATTTTAACATAAAACAATAACTATATACATGTTAATATTTTAAACTTTTAGAATAACCATTCTCTCTCTTATATATTTCTTTATCACCAAATTGATAATACTTTAAAGCTTTATTTACTTCATTATCAGAGCCAATAAATTTATCACATTCTTCTAAAGATAATAAAGAGGTCCTTATAAATTTTATTTTTCCTTCACTTGGATATTTTAAAATCAAATCCACTATCTCTTCTCTTGTTAATACTTTTTCTATTTTTAAATTTCTACATACATACATATCATAATAACCATTATATTCATCTTCATAATATACTATATCTTTATCTTTGTCTTCGGTACTTACAACCGCTACTTCTACTCCTTCATTGGGATCAAAATACCTAAAAACATCACATAAATTCAAACAAAAATGAAACCCATTTCCATTATTCCCAAAAGATATTTCTCCATCAAGACTATAAGCTTTTCCTTCTTCAAATTTCCTTCCATATCTATTTATAAGACCTGCATTAAATCCCTTATATCCAATCATAGCTTCTCCTTGCATTTTATTATAATGTTTAATAAGTAAATTGTCTAATAAAAAAGTAGAAAAACATTCTACTTTAATTCCGTTCCACCCCATTCAACTACTACAAACCCACTTCTATTTGGAGTAATCAATTCTTGTTCTACAACATTTATTTTTTCGTTTAATTTCTTGAATTCCATATTTACTCTTATTAAAGTATCAGGTTTAGGTAATATTTCAAGTGGCATATTATTATTTATTTCTTCTATAGATTCAAATCTAATATAATTATATTTATTAACTTCTAATTTAGGTAACCAATAAATAATAAATTCATTTGCTTCTCTTTCATTAAGCCCAAGTACTTTTAATTTTTCTTCTAAAAAGCTTATTGTATTTCTTCCTTCTACTACAAATCCATCTTCTTGAATTCCGTTTGTAACAGTATTTAAACCTTCCCAATACAAACCATATAATGATCTATTTGTTTTAGTATCAATTAAATCTCCATTAGGTTTTGCAATTACATTCCAACTATCTTCATATTTTGGATATGTTACAGTTAGTTTATCTTTATTTAATAGTTTTACTGAAACTTGTGTTTCCTCTTTTGGATATAAATATATCAAGGGCTTCAAATCCTTTATGTCATCATCATTACACGTATAATAATTAAAATAATATATAATAGATAACACTGACAATATAACAAGAATTAATATTAATGTTATAGTTAATTTCTTATTTGTTTTTATTACTTTATTGGTTTTCTTACTTTCTTTTTTCTTCATTTTATTTCTCCTATATCATAAAGATAGTTGCTTTAATTGTTATTGTCAAGGTTTATAAATACATTTATTAAATGGTTTACAATAATTTAATGGAACATTAATATACGTAAACTTGTGTATTTCATTGTTGTAAATTTTTTTGGCTAATGATAATATACAAATAGAGGTGAATGAATGGAAAAAGATGAACTTAATGATAAAGATTTAGAAAATATTGGAGCAGGAAAAAACCCTTCTTCAGATGCAAACGAAAAGCAAAAAGAATTTTTAAAAGATTTGAAAAATCGATTAGAAAAAAATAAAGATGAGCTTACTGATAAAGAATTAGAAGAAATAAAAGCAGGAAGACCACGTTAATAAAAAAAGAAAAGTAATAGTTGCTTTTCTTTTTTTGTATAAATTACCTTGAAAATTTATTTCCGCTCTCTATTTCTCTACTTCCATCTAATAACTTACGTGATTCTTCAATCTCTTTTCTCATATAATAAATAGAATGATTTGCACTACCTATTGTCTTTTTAGCGTCTAAAAACAAATCATTTTTAATCGAAACTAGTACTCCTGGATAGTCACTATTAATATTGTGTATTGGTCTTAATTTAGATTTACGTGCCTGAATATTCATATCTTGAAAAATAGATAATGGAGATATACCATTTTGTGTTTTTTCTCTTAAATCAGGTTCATTTAACATTTTTTGTATTCTAAGACAAACATCATTTTTATCTTGATTAGCATATGAATCATATCCACCATCACCATAATAATCTTGTAATACTTCACGTACATCAATTTGTCCATCTAAACCCTTTAAAGAATCAACTATACTTGTAACTAGATAATCTCTACCCTCTAGTTCAATAAGATCAACATATTCACCATTATACATTTCTATTCCTTCAAAGTTATTCATTAAACGATTACCATTGTTGTATCCGAAATCAATTTTATTCATAATTTCCTCCATTTTTATTATATCAAATATTATATATTTTTAATATAATTTAATAAAAGAAGGATTATTCATCCTTCTCTTCTCTCTTACTTGATAAGAAAGTGACTTTTTCTGCTACTACTTCAGTAACATGTCTTTTTTTCTCATCTTCCGTTTCATAGACTTTTGTTTGTACTCTTCCTTTTATTCCTATTAATGACTTTTGGTAATACATATTTTAGCACTCATTTAATTTGCTATTCAAATAATGATAACCCAAATTTTCTTATATTGTTTAAATCATCGATGTTTAAAACATTATTGGTATAAAGCTTTAAATATTCGTCATTTATGTCACTATCAAAATAAAGTAAATCGTCAGTTGCTATCGTAACTTTTAATCCAAATTTAACCATTTCTCTTATTGGATGATGTTGGATATTTTTAACATATGATTGTTTCCTATTAGGAACGCTGTAAATACAAGGCTTTTCGGAGCCTAC
>CAZKBC010000040.1:0-7518 GCA_964551265.1 uncultured Muribaculaceae bacterium
GGAAGATTAACTTCTTATACTATAATAGGAGGTTTAGTAGGACTAGTAGGTAGTGTACTTAAAATAAGTCCTACTTTTCAAGGAATAATAGTATTAATAGCGGCTTTAATAATGCTACTTATGGGATTAAATATGATGGGTATAATAAACTTTTCATTTAATTTTAAATTTTTAAATAAGATTAAAAGTACTAATTCATATGTAATAGGTTTATTAAATGGATTTATGCCTTGTGGACCCTTACAAGCTATGCAAATATATGCATTAACAACAGGTTCATTTATATATGGTGCACTATCTATGTTTATATTTTGTTTAGGTACAATTCCATTAATGTTATTCATGGGAATATTATCTAATTTACTAAGTAATAAAGGAAGAAACATTATTTCAAAAATATCTATTGTGTTAATACTAGTGCTATCTTTATCTATGCTAAATAGAGGACTACTTAGTTTAGGAGTAGATATTTCTGATGTATTTAAACCTAATTATGACAATTATATAATAAGTGAAATAAAAGGTGATTATCAAGAAGTTAAGTTTGATCTTCCTTATAGTGGTTATGAAGATATTATAGTACAAGAAGAGATACCATTAAAGATAATAATAAATGTTAAAGGCGGATATCTAACTGGATGTAATAAGTCATTAATATTTAAAGACTTTAATGTAACTAAAGATTTAGATTTTGGAGAAAACATTATTGAATTTACTCCAAAAGAAGTTGGCACATATACTTATACTTGTTGGATGAATATGATAAAAAATAAAATAGTAGTAGTAAAGGATATTAAAGATGTTAATTGATAACATCTTTTTTTAATATTATGATATTATTATAATAAGGAGTGTATATGATAAATAATAATGAACCTTTAAACAATGAAGAACTAAATAAAACAAGTAATGAAGTTAAACCTATAGATAATGAAATAAAATATCCCATAAAGAAAGATAAAGGGCCAATATATTTTGCTTTTGCATTACTATTTATGATTGGATCTATTCTAGTATCTTATCTTTATTTAACAAGTACTAAAGATGTAATAAAAAATACAGAAATAGAAAAAAAAGAAGAGATAATATATAAACCATATTCCACAACTACATTTTCTTTTGTTTGCTATTATAAGAGTGATTTAGAAAATGGTGGAATTATAAGAAAAATAAGTTTATTAAAAGAAAATGAAAGAATTATTTGTTCTGTTAATTATGAAGTAATGAATACTAATCCTCTAAATGATTTAACATTTGAAGTTAGCTATGGAGATGGATTAAGATTAATAACTGCTACAAGTGATAGAGGAAAGTTAGTGGCAAACGCAAAAACATCAAATATTATTTTTGATAAACCTCAATCAGTAGGTGAAAGTGTTGTTAATTATGAATTTGAAGTAATAGATAATTCTATACACGATAACTTATTTGTATCTTTAGATTCTGTTAAATTTAAAGCTTTTGATGGAACTTATTTTAAAACTACAAATTCGTCATCTACTTATTTAATTAACAGAAGTAAGTATTATATTTATGCAAATACTGAAGGGGAGAGTTTTGTTTCAACAACACAACTTAGTAATTCTTCAGATTATACTTATAAAAGAATATACAATTGTTCATCTGTTGATTGCAAATCTACTTATTATAACTCTGGAAATTATGTTTTATTTATAGATGACGGACTAGTAGCATATGATATTATTAATGATAAAAAAGAAGTAATTAATTATCCTTATAATTCTGAATATTCATATCAATTGGTTGCAGATACAACTATAAGAGGGTTAATAAAAAGTAAAAAAAATTATGCAGAATTTTATTCTATAGAATATGGAAAAATCGTTTTAAGTGGTGATAAATATTCAAATATTTTTTTCAATGAAAAGGGATATCTTACTGCTAGTAAAAACGAAAATGATATATACGTAAGTTATTTATTAAACATTGAAGGAGAAATATTTGTACCAAGTATAAATGATTTAAAACAATTAAAGGACTCTAATTATTATTATTACCATTTGAATCAAGAAATGGATGACGATTATGTTTTTTATACAAAAGAAGGAAAACCTCTTTTTGATGGTAGAATGTTTTATATGAGTCATTTTTTAGATGGTAGTAATTTAATAATAATAAGTGAAGATGGCAACAAATTCTTAGTATATGATTCTAATTATCAGATAATAAAAATTAGTAAAGAATACAAAAAAGTATATAGTATTTTAAAAGGAATATATTTTATAATAGTTGATTCAGATAATTATTTAAAAATAATTGATTATGATGAAGTGGAAAAAGCAAAGTTTACTGAGATGACAGATAATTTAACTTTTCATCCGATGATATCTGGATGGCATACTGAAGATGGTAAAAGCGGAATTTATTTAATTTTAGGAGACTCTAATATAGAGTATCCTAAAAATGGAAGTGGTTTGGAATACTTCTATATTCCTGAAAATGGTGAAACGGGTGTAATAAAAATTGATGGTGGTGGTCGATATGCTAAACCAGTATTATATTTATATCCAAAAGAAAAAACAAAAATAAATGTATCATTTGAAAAACCACAATTACTTACAACTACTTATCCTAAGTTTATTAATAGTTGGGAAGTAACTGCAAAAGCTAATGGTGATTTATATGACAATAATAATAAGTACTATTATGGATTATATTGGGAAGAAGAAGGTTCTACTGATGTAGATTTTAAAACAGGATTCTATGTAACTAAGAATAATTCAATAAAGTTCTTAGAAGATAAATTATCTATTATTGGATTAAATGATAGAGAAAGAAATGAATTTATAATGTATTGGTTACCAATATTAGAGAGTAATGGTAAGAGTTTAGTTTATTTTGAATTAACTGAAGAAAGAGACGCATTTAATAAACTAATCATTAATCCTAGACCCGATTCATTACTAAGAGTAGCGATACATGTTAAAAAAGTAGATAATATTACTTATATTAAAGAACAATCTTTACCAACATTTAATAGGGTTGGATTTACAGCTATTGAATGGGGTGGAGTAATACATTAATTATTAGAGATTTTTTAATCTCTTTTTTGTTATTTAGATAATGTTAATGATAAAATATTTATGGAGTATTAATATGAAATTAAACGAATTAAATAGTGCTATTAAAAAATCATGGACAAAAGAAACTTGTTATCCACTATTACAAGATAGATGGAATGAAGATAATCCTAGTTTAGGACAATGTGCGATTACTGCAGTTGTTGTAAATGATTTTTTTGGTGGAAAAATAATGAAATGTAAGATTATAGAAGATACCCATTATTTCAATATAATAGATAATAAAGTAATAGATTTAACTAAAGAAGAAACTTTAAAGTATGAATCAATAGAACTTAGTTCTAAAGAGGATATACTTTCAAATGAAGATACAAGAAATAGATATTTAAAATTTTTAAAAAATATTAAAGAAAGTTTTATTAAATATGGAGAAAAAGAATATTTATTATTAGATAAAAATAATGAAATGTTTACTAGTAAATATCCCGGATTAATATCCGGTAATCAAAAGGCAAAGATATATGGAAAACACAATTGTTTAAATACATTGGGATGGATAAAAAGAGGAGGAGAATCGTTAAAAACTATTTATTTTGAAGATGAAGAAATTGCAAAAGAAATTGGATATAGACCATGTAAAGAATGTTTCCCAAATCAATATAAAGATTGGCAAAAAACATTAAAGATTAAATATAAAAAAGATAGAAAGAAAAAATAATTAATATAGATAAAGTCATTGTGATATAATATGATTATTAACGGAGATTTATTATATGGATAAAAAGAAAACTATAATGTCAAAGATTGTTGGAATATTTAATAAGAATGAAAAACCACAATTAAAACCAGAAGTAGTAAAAAAAGAACCCGAAAGTTTAGATGATATGTTAAAGAGATTAAAATCTGAAGAAAATAATGCTGTGCTTGAATTAATAAGAATTAAAGAAGTTTCCGAAAGACAAAAAGTTATTGATAGAACGAGAGATGAACAATTAAAAAGTATTAAAGATTTAGTTAATAAAACATTAGAAGAATTAAATAGAGAAGAAAAAGAAGATCAACAACGAATGGAAGATTCAACTGTTAAAAAAAGATAATAATATAAGAGAATAGTTTTAAATAAGATAATTATTAATTATCTTTTTTTGTGATAGAATATATTTAGGAGTTTTGGTATGAGTATAGTAAAAACAAATGAAGATATTATAAATAATAGAGTTAATTATTTATTAGAATATAAAAAAAAGCTTGTTGAATTTTATACTTTAAAAGTAGATCCAATTGTTATTACTCCAAAATGTATAGAAGAAGGATTAAAAGAAGATTGTTTTAAATGTAATATAACAGATAGTTGTGATTCACCTAGAGGATGGTGTATAAAACCATATAGAGGTCATCCTAAAGGTTGTATAAATCATGGTAACAAAGAAGGATGTCCACCTAATGTTCCAATGTTTTACGATGTGTTTGATAAATCTAAATCAATATATTTAGGTATTAATGATTATGATATGGTAAAACATATAAAAAATGCTATTAATGATCATCCGGAATGGAATATTTATCAAGCAAGTAATATAAGACATTATCAACCATATATGGAAGCAATTAATAAAAGTGCATTAAAAGAATGGATTAAAGATTATCCCGATTTAGTAGTTACCAATTGGATTGAAAGTATGGGGGTAGATCTAGTTAAAACTCTTAAGAATCATAATATAGATTTAAAATTTGGTGAATATATGAAAACAACTAGAAGAATAATATTAATGGGTTCGTTACTACCTAATGTACTAAAGAAGAATAATTTAAAAATAGAAAACAGCAATAATATTAAAACACTAAGAATGAATAAATAATATATACATTTATAAATACAAGAGTTTAAATATATAATATAAAGAGGAGATATATGAGTAAGTTTATAGTGACATTTACACCATATTTCAAAAAGAGTTTATTAAAAGAATTAAATAGTGTTGATTCATCTTTAATAATATATGAAGAAATAGATGAAAGTATAATATGTATTAATTCATCACTAAGTAAAAAGATATTAACTAATAAATTAATTAATAAATCTCCAATATTTGTTAAACATATAATGCCTATAGATAAAGAGATTAATATTACTTTATTTAAAGATAAAGATTTAGAAATATTAAAAAAAGAAGTAGAAGATATTGTAAATATAAGTAATGATACAAAGTTTGCAGTTCAATGTAGAATTATTGGATCTAGAAATGAAGGTATAGAATATACATCTAAAGATGTTGAGGTATCAATAGGAAGAAAGTATGAAGAAATAGGGGGTATTCCAGTATTCTCTGATGCTAATTTAAAGAATGAGGATATTCAAGTTATTTCCATATTAATAAATAAGAATAAAGTATATATGGGGTTTTCAAGTAGTAAAGATAATTTAAACTTCCATTCTGATGAATATAGAATATGTTCTAAAAATGGTAGAGAAATATCAAGAGCAGAAAATAAATTAAAAGAAGCATTAACTAAGTTTGATATTAAATTATCAGGAGAAGGGTATGCACTTGATATAGGAGCTGCACCTGGTGGATGGACTAAGGTTTTAGCGGACAATGGATATTCAGTAATTGCTGTAGATCCTGGTAACTTAAAAGAAGAATTATATAATAATCCTAAGATTAAACATCATAAATGTAGAATAGAAGATTTAAAGTTTGATCATTACTTTGATATTATAGTTAATGATATGAATGTAGATCCGGAGATAAGCGCTAGTATTATGAATAGTTTATCTAACTCTTTAAAAGATAAAGGTTTAGCAATAGTAACATTTAAACTACCAGGTAAAGTAGATGAAGCTATATTAGAATCATCTAAAATATTATCAAGTAACTATGAAGTACTTTCTATTAAAAGTTTATTTCATAATAGACAAGAAGTTACTTTATTACTTAGAAAAAAGCAATAATTTATTTATTGTTTTTTATACTAGCTAATATAAATGAATCAAATAATGGATGAGGTTTATTTGGTCTAGACTTAAATTCTGGATGAAATTGAGTTGCAATAAAGAATTTATGATTAGGTAATTCAATTATTTCAACAAGGTTAGCTTGTTCATTTATTCCAGAAAATACCATACCATTTTCTTCTAATATACTTTTATAATCATTATTAAATTCATATCTATGTCTATGTCTTTCTTTTATGTTTATATCTTTATAGCACTTATATGCTAAAGTGCCTTTTTTTATTTTACAATCGTAATTACCAAGTCTTAAAGTACCCCCCATATTAATAATAGCTTTTTGATTAGACATTAAATCTATTATAGGGTTTAATGTATTCTCATTAAATTCAGTAGAGTTAGCGTCCTTTATATTGCAAACATTTCTAGCATATTCAATAACTGAAAGTTGTAATCCTAAACAAAGACCCAAGAAAGGAATATTGTTTTCTCTAGCATATGTTATTGCTTTTATTTTTCCTTCAATTCCTCTTATTCCAAATCCACCGGGTACTAATATACCTTTAGAATTTTTAAATATCTTTTTTAAGTCAACATTATTCTTTTCTAAATCTTCCGAATCTATCCAATTAACTTTAATCTTTTTATTATATTTATATCCAGCATGAGTTAATGATTCATTTACTGATAAATATGCATCATGTAATTCTACATATTTACCAACAAGTGCAATCTCTATCTCTTCTTTTAAATTATCTACAGTTTCTATTAACTTCTTCCAATATTCTATATTAGCGCTCTTAACTAGTAATTTAAATTGTTTTAATATTGTTTCATCAATCTTTTGATTATAATAATCAATTGGTATTTGATATATATTTGTTACATCTAATGAATCTATTATATTTTCTTTAGGTATAGAACAAAATAGTGATAATTTAGTTTTAATTTGATCCCCTGTATCAAAAGGAGCTCTACATACTAAAGCATCGGGAGTAATTCCTAAATTTCTTAAGTCTTTAACACTATTTTGAGTGGGTTTAGTTTTTAATTCCCAAGATCCATATAGATAAGGTATTAAAGTACAATGAACAAAGAATGTATTAACTCTTCCTAGTTCATATTGTATTTGTCTTATTGCTTCTATAAAAGGTTCTGATTCTATATCTCCAACAGTTCCACCTATTTCAGTAATTACAATATCTGCTTTACTAGATATTCCAGCTTCAAATACTTTGTTCTTAATCTCATTAGTAATGTGAGGCACCATTTGAACAGTAGAACCTAAATAATCTCCATGTCTTTCTTTTTCAATAACATGAGAATAAATCTTTCCACTTGTTATATTAGAACTATAATTTAATTCTTCATCTATAAATCTTTCATAATGTCCTAAATCTAAATCTGTTTCACAACCATCATATGTTACAAAAACTTCACCATGTTGTATAGGATTCATAGTACCAGGATCAACATTAATATAAGGATCAAACTTTTGCATAAATACCTTATATCCTCTAGATT
>CAZKBC010000041.1:0-7174 GCA_964551265.1 uncultured Muribaculaceae bacterium
ACAAGTAGTACACTTCCATTTATCTTCTTCTTTTTTTATAAAATTATTAATACCTTTTTCTTTAATATATTTTAAATTATCTATCATACTCATATTATACTTATCTTTGTATCTCTTATCTAAAGCTTTTAATCTTTTACAAGGAAATTCATTACATTCAAAGCAAAATCTTACTAATCCATATTTCATTTTTTCACAACTTTTAGCCATAAATAAACAGTGTTTACCTCTTGGAATACATCCTTTACAATATTTTCTATTAAATCCTTTTTTATTTAGATCTAATTTATTAAATTGATATGATACACATAATGAACAATTCATACCACAAGGCGCTATTTATTCTTCATTCATATTACTCCTTATTTTTAAGTAAAATTACCTTTTTAAAGAATGATGATATAGTTAATAATAATATTGGAAATATAAATAAAACTAAACTTACTATTATTACTCCTGGAGCATCATCTACTTCTCCTACTATATAAAATAAGGGTATAGAAATAAAATGTAATACAGACATTATTTTTGAATATTTAATCATAACATCAATAGATTTAATAGATGATTTATCACATATTTTATCTATATTTTTACTGTTAAGTAATTTATTTATATTAAATAGTATTATTGTAAATGGAACAAATGATATATAAAATAATAATAGCAATAAATATAGAACTATATTCATTCCATTACTATTAATGTTAGAAGTATTAGATATTGATAAAAAACTAAATAATAGTATAGCTAAGAATGTAATCCATACTAATAACATTGAAAATTTAAATATAAATAGTTCTTTTTTCATATATCTCCTTTAGTCATATATATTATACTATAAAATGTTTAATATATCACTTTAATTATAAAAAAACTCTATATTAAATAGAGTTTAATTACTTATATTTGTTTTTTATATCCACATTTATGACATAAACCATTTTCATCTAAAGCAATACCACATAATGGACAACGATCAATATGTATATTTGATTCGTAATCTTCTGTAGCACCATTTGCTCCACTTGTAAAAGTTATTTTAACAATATTTAATTTATCTTTTAATAAATCATATACTATTTTAATCATTCCTTCTACAGTCATTGTTTCTTTTGTAACAACTAAACGACATTCAGGATAAGCTGTTGCAAGTTCAGTCTTAAATGCTGGTCCTTTTTGCTTGTTTGTTGGTGCTCCATCTTTAATTCCTTGTGTTTCATAAACTGAAAGAATTGCTGGTAATAATGGATCATCTTCTCTTAAAATTAAAGCATGATCAAAATTTTGCAATACTTCCCAAGCTGTTTTTTTAATTTCATTACATGGGAATACCATATTAACTCCCATATTAACAGTATCTTCTACTTCAATAGTTAATACTCCTGTGTGTCCGTGTAGATATTGTGCTTCTCCTTTAAAACCATAAAATCTGTGGGCATATTGTAAGTCTAATGTTGTAAAACTTTTCATAATTATTCTCCTATAAAAATTATTTACGGAATATTATTGTGCTACCGTATTAGCACATATCTCTATTATATCAAATATATATGTTATTAGTATGAAATCTTATTTTTAATAAATGTTCCTTCATCTAAATCATCAAATGCTTTATTTAATTCATCAATTGTATTCATTACTATTGGACCACCCCATACAATTGGTTCATCAAGTCTTTTTGATGATACATAAAGTAATTGAGCATTATTATCTTTAGTATTTATTTCTAATTCATCACCATTAGTAAGCTTTATAGCGGTCTTTTCTTGTACATGAGTATCTTTAATGTATACATCACCTATTAGAGTAAATAGCATAATAGAATCATTAAGTTCTGTATCTATTATTACTTTTGAATTAGGATTTATATGTAAATCATAAAAATTAAGTGGAAGATACTTACTCATGTATCCTTTATTATTTTTATATTCGCCAGATAAAAGTCTAAGTTTTCCACAACTAAATTCTAATTCTTTTATATCTTGTTTTTTTATGCTTTTATATTCTGGAGGTACCATTTTATCTTTCTTTGGAAGATTAAGCCAAAGTTGTACACCAAGCATTCTATTTGATGCTGGTAATTTTTCTTCGTGCATAATACCAGATCCTGCGGTCATCCATTGTACTTCTCCATCTTTAATAGTATCTTCATTTCCCAAACTATCTTTATGTGTCATAGAACCGTTATATATATAACTTATAGTTTCTATTCCTCTATGTGGATGCATTGGAAAACCAGCTGTATAATCATCTGGATTAGTACTATCAAAAGAATCTAGCATTAATATTGGATCAAATTCATTAACTGTATCATATCCTAAAACTCTAACTAGACTTACACCTGCTCCATCTTTTGTTCTATATCCCGTTATTTGTTTACTAATTATTCTTTCCATACTATTCCTTTTCTTTAATGTTTTGACATTAATACTATAGTTTCAATATGATATGTATTTGGAAACATATCTACTATAGTTACTTTTTCTATTTTATAATCATTTAGCAATTTAATATCTCTAATTAAAGTATCTGGATTACAAGATATATATACTAATTTTTTAGGTAATATATTCTTAATAGTATTAATTGTCTTAATATCACTACCACTTCTAGGTGGATCTAGTATTAATGTATCTATTTTCATGTCATTTTTTATAATATCTTCTACTTTTCCACAAATAAATTCTACATTATTAATATTATTATTATCTTTATTCTTATTAGCCATATTTATAGCTTCTTGATTCATCTCTATTCCTATTACATTTTTAGAGTATTTAGAAGCCAATAATGATATCGTACCTACTCCACAGTATAAGTCTAATACAGAATCATTAACGTTTAAATCAGAGTACTTTAATATGGTTTCATAAAGCTTTATAGTACTCTCTATATTAACTTGAAAGAAAGAATTATTAGATACTATAAAACCTAATCCCATTAAATTAATAGAGATATTATCTAATCCATATTTATATGTATTATTTATATATATAGAATCAATCTCACTAAAGTAATTAATTAGTTCCTTATCTATATCTTCATAGGTAATAAAACTAATCATAGTTTATCTAAAGATCTAATAGTAATCTCTTTTATCTTATTTAAATGTTTAAAAGTATTTAACTTCTCTATTATATTATTAATATTATCATTACTAATTAAACACCTATCAATATTAATTACTTTATTAGATTTTTGTTCATATAATCCAACTCTATTATTAAATACTCTTAGTACTATTTTATTTCTATAATTTAACTCATTAGTACTTACTACATCAATATTATCAATATTAAGTAATTTCTTAATCCTATCTTCTTTATATTTTAATTGATAATCATAATTTTGATTACCTATATTACATCCTCCACATTTATCATAATGCTTACACTCATATTTTCTTCTATGAATAGATGGTTCTATAATATCAGTTATTGTTGCCTCCGCATAATTCTTTTTCACATTATATAATTTTATTATAACCTTTTCATCTTTTATAGCATCATCAACAAATATAACAAAATTATTATGTCTTGCAACACCTCTTCCAAAAGAGTCTTGATCAAGTATAGTTACAGTCAATATATCATTTATATTCATATTTTCCCTTTCATACAATTAATAAGGATTATAATAAAAATATACTAAAGTTACTAATGTTAAAATAATAGTTTTTATAGAAACCACAATTAATAGCTTATTATTATTTTATATTCCTTTTATAGTTAAATAAATACTGGATAACTAACCCTGAGTATTTATTATATTTATTATTCATAAAGTCTTTAATATCTTTAACACTATCTAAGTTATATCTTTCTTTCATTATCTTTTTTACCCATACATCTATTGGATAAACATCATATCTTGAATATGCGAATAATAGAATACAAGAGGCTACTTTTAAACCAATCCCTCTTTCTTTCATTAAATATGATAATGCATCTGTTGAATTTAGGTTGTATATTATATTTATATCAAACTCTTTATTAATAATTTTATCTATTATCTCTTTTACATATTTAGCTCTAAAACCTAATTTCATATCTATTAAATCATTAATAGTAATATCTTTTAGTTGATTTATAGTTGGAAATAAATAATATTCTTTATTATTAAATATTACTTTAGTTCCATATTTATTGGATAATCTATTAACACAATTTCTAATATTACTTACACTGTTATTAGCGGATATTATATAAGATATTATTGTTTCTAGTACTTCCATTTTTTGTACTCTATATCCAATAGATGAATCAATAATATCTTTAAAAGTCTTATCAATACTTAATATATCTTTATTGATTAAGTTATAATCTACATTTAAAGAGAAGAAACTTGTTATTGTTTCTTCTATATTATTCATATTATTTGATTCTATTAATAAATAATCATCAACTTGTTTTATTTTAACTACTCTATCTTTTAATATAATAATATAAGAATCATCTTCTATTTCATATCTAAAGAATTGACCAGATGTAATAGAATTCTTTAAGTTAAAATTATTAACATATAATTTCATTTATATTTTATCTATTTCTTCTACTAAACTTTTATATAATATAGGCGCGATTTTAATTATTACTTCATCATCTTTTATTTCATAAAGTTTACCTTCGTGAACGTTACAAAATTTAAAATCTTTATCATTTTCTGTATTCATTAAAAATATATAACTACCACCTTCAAAAGTAGCTTGACTCATTACCATATATTTAGAGTCATCTCCTAGTGTTACTATATTTTGTACATCAAATTCCATATTAATCTCCCTTCTTTAATCTAAGTGATTTATTCTTTTCTTCTTTGATTATATAATCATTTTTACCTTTTAACTTAATGTAATTAATTATTTCATATAGTGTATAAAAAGATAATAATTGAGGTCCTAAAGATAGGTCTAAACTGATATTATGAATAGCAATATTTGCTAAAAACAATCCACCTACTTTAGCTAATTGTAATCTTTTTTCTTTCTTAGCATCTTTTTCTACATTTCTTACTAGTAAACTATTTGTCATATAACCTCCTTAATAATTTTATCATAAAATATTTTGATTTACTATAAAAAAACTCAAATTTAATTGAGTTAAAAATTATATTTTTCTTTTTACTTTTTCGTCAACTGTTTTTGTCATATTATTTAATGTTAATGACTCCCCAATTAAAGTAGCGTTATATAGATAATCTAATAGTTTAGTTTTAAGTGTTGTAGGATCTTCTTTACTATTAATAAATCTATAATTTACTAAATCATATTCTAAAGATATATTTTTATCTATATCATATTTCTTTGGTAATTCTGATATAAGTATCTTTTCATATCGTTCATTACTCATATATGGGAGATATCCTATAGTATGTTGAATATGAATATGTTTATCTTCTTCTTCAATAAATAAACTATATATTAATTCATCTTTTGATTTATAGAAATGCGCGATATTGTTATTATCAAAATCTCTTATATGTATGTCAAAAGTATCTTCATCTTTATTAAAATATATTTTTATTTTATTTGAATAATCAATTGGATCTATAATATTATCTTTACCCTTAGAAAAAGGATTAATAGCCATATCAAATGATTTTAAAACATCATCTATTTCTTCATCTAAATCATCTTTTAAAAGATAAGAATCAGAAGAATCATTATATGTAGAACATCTATTTTTTGACCATTCTTGAGTTTTAAAATAAGGAGATACCTTATCTGTCATAATATCTAAAGTTTTTGAATATAACTTAATCAATCTTTCTTCTTTTGTAAATAGCTCATTTGAATTAGGTATTATTTTTTTCAAATAATAATCTTGTAATTCTGACATTAAAACCATTAAACCTTCTTTAGAATTAGTATAATAGTTATTAAGATAAAAACTATTAATATCTTCATTTAATAATGCTGTTTTCTTTGCAGATATTACTTTATTTGATTTTTCTACATCATTATTTAATACTTCATTAGTAATTCTTGTAAACTTCTCTAATTCATTATTTCTAGTCATTTTTATTGGATCAATATCTTGTATAGTTGGTAAAGCACTAATATATTTTCTTAAATCTGGATAATTTTTATAAATATTTCTAGCTACTTCATAGGGTATAGTTCCTCTTATTTCAGATAACTGATTTTCTTTATTATATAATATTCTAAAATTATTCCAATAATATGAATAATTATCTAATTTATATATATGTGATTTAAATTCTTTAGTATTTAATCCTAGTGCCTCTAAAACTGATTCATATTCTAATTTGTTCATAAATCCTCCTATATACGTTTATAGTATAATAGTAATGCATGTATTGTCAAACAAAAAACAGTATAAATACTATTTTTTTATTAATTCAAATACATCATTAGTTTCTACTCTCAATATAAACATTTTATTATCTTTAATGTTTAAAGCATAAACCTCAACACCTTTATTTTTTTCTAATTGTGTTATAGTCCCATCACTTTTGCAAGTATTTGGATATGTTAATAAATAATATAATTTAGTACCATCATCTTCAGAGTAATCTTCATACTCATCACCTGTTTCTATACTTGTTCTTTTAACTCCATATCTTAGTTTCATTGAACCTTCACAATAATTATCAGTTCTATCTCCGTCTATGTATACAGTATAAGTGTTTTCTTTATTAAAAACATATGCTCCATTACTTTCTTCAAATATCCATTCTCCATATACATCAGATACATATTTATATTCAAATTTAGTGTTAAAGAAATCTTCTAATTCTATTAAACTAGAATCTTTATTAATATCATCATCATTAATTATCTCATCATCATTATTGGTGTCATTTAATTCTTCATAAATTTCATTTAATTTATTAATAATATCTTTACCTACAAACATAAATATTACTCTACCTAATATAGCTAAAAATAATATTATACCAATTACTATTACAACAGTCTTAATATTTTTATTAGGAACATTATAGTTCATATTTGGTTGTTGATTAGGATTCATATTTGGTTGATTATAGCTTTGAGGTTGAACATCTGATTGTTGATTGATATTATTACCACAATTTCTACAGAAAGATTCTCCATTTAATATTTGAGTACCACACCTATTACAATTCATATTTTTCTCGTATAATCAATCTTATAGAAATGTTTTAATTATTCCTAGATTGATTAATT
>CAZKBC010000042.1:0-7088 GCA_964551265.1 uncultured Muribaculaceae bacterium
GATACTAATCATTTTGTTAAGTTAGTAATCAATGGTGAACCAAGAGAAATATCAGGAAAAGGAAGTGGCGGTAATCCTAGAACTGCTATTGGACAAAGAAAAGATGGAAGTGTATTATTACTAGTAACAGATGGAAGAGGAAAATCAGGACACTTAGGAGCTACTGCTTCTGATTTGATTAAAGTAATGATGGAATATGGTGCCGTTAATGCCGCTAACCTAGATGGTGGAAGTTCATCTAGTATGTATTATAATGATAAATATGAAATGACTAGTGTTACTATGTATTATGATAATTCTTCATGGAGATTACCAACAGCATTCGTAGTAGAAAAGAGATAATATGAATAAGTTAAAAAAATTACCAATATCTAAAAAAATATTTATTAGTTATTTATTTGTTCTTTTTATTTTTATGGTTATATTCTTAATATATGTATATAACAGTTTATTATTATTTGAAAGAAATCAAATAGATGTTTATATGAATAATTTAATAGAGAAATTAAAAGACTCATCATCTAATAATAATATATCTAAATATGTAGATATAAGTAACTTAGATAAAGAAGAAACTAATGAATCATTTAAAAGTTTATTTAAAGATTCTAAAATAACTTATAAGGAAGACAAAGATAACTATATAATATTATCTGATAACAACCCTATATTAAGGGTTAATATTAAAGAAGGAAAAACAGTTAAGAAGTTAGGATTATTATCATTTAAATTATTATCTAATGATAAATTATCTATATATAGTAAAAGAGGTATATATTACTATGATATTACAGTACCTTCTAATTTTAAAGTAGTAGTAAATAATAAGGAACTGACTGAACCAGATAAAGAAGAAGAAAATGAAGAGTTTAAAGAAATAAATATAGACACCTTCCCTACTGACTATACTTATAAAATAGATAATCTAATAAAAAAACCTATTATTGAAATATATGATAATACTAATAAAAAAATAGATTATGAAATAAAAGATAATAAGATTATAAGTAGAAGTTTCTTTAATACTAATGATTTTGATAAATTAAAAGATAAACTTATAAAAGATATAGATGTATATGATATAGCAGAAAAATGGAGTTTATATTTAACAAATGATTTAGATGGTGGAAGATCAGGATTTGATGTAATAAATAAATACTTAGTAAAAGATACTATGATGTGGGATAGAGCTTATGATTGGTTAGTTGGAATAGATAGAGATTTTGTAAGTAAACATATTTTTAAGAATCCAATATTTACTAATAAAAGTATTAAAGATTGCTATTTATATAATGATAAATCATTCTCCTGCTTAGTTCATTTAGAAAAGAATATGATAGTACAAGGAAAAGATAAGATTGATACTATGAATGATAGATTATATTTTATATATTTAGATAATAGTTGGAAACTAGTCGATATGAGATTTGTTTCGGAATAGGAATTAAATGAAAGATATATTTGTAATAGTTCCTTCATATAAACCAAATGAAAAAATAATGACTAATTTTATGAAAGAATTAAAAAAAAGTTTTAAGAACATAATAATAGTTAATGATGGAAGTGGAGATAGTTTTGATAGTTACTTTAATAGTTTTAAAAAGGACGCTATTCTTTTAACACATCATATTAATCAAGGTAAAGGAAGAGCTATAAAAACAGCTTTTAATTATTTACTAAGTGAACATCCTAACTTTACAGCAGCTGTTACAGCTGATTGTGATGGACAGCATTCTGTTATAGATATAAATAAATGTGCAGAAAAAGTTATAGAGAATCCTAATTCTTTAGTACTTGGAACTAGAGATTTTAATCAAAAGAATGTTCCTAAAAAAAGTAAATTTGGTAATAAAATAACTAGAAATGTATTTAAAATGTTTATAGGTCTTAATATTACTGATACTCAAACAGGACTTAGAGGATTTAGTAATAAAACAGCCAAAATATTTTTAAAAACTAAAGGTGAAAGATACGAATATGAAACTAATATGTTAATAGATTGTAAAGAAAATAATATTAAAATAAATGAAGTAGATATTCAAACTATATACATAGATAATAATAAGACTTCTCATTTTAATCCATTAAAAGATTCTTTATCAATATATAAATTGTTTTTAAAATACATAGTAAGTGCTCTTAGTTCATTCTTAATAGATATTATATTATTCTCTATATTTATAAGTATATTTAAAATGAAAGATAATATCTTTATATCTACTGTACTTGCTAGAATAATATCATCTATATATAATTTTAGTATAAATAAGAAATTAATATTTAAAAAATCTACTAAAACATCTATTTATAAATACTTTGCATTAGTAGTAATTCAAATGTTTATATCAGCATTATCAGTAACGCTACTAACAAATATATTTAAAATATCATCAGTAGTAATAAAGATAATAGTAGATTCAATTATATTTATAATAAACTTTATAATTCAAAGAGATTGGGTATTTAAAAAGAGTTGATTATCAACTCTTTTTTGTTATATTAATTAGCAATGTTGATGAACCAATCACCCAATATATAACCTAAATATAATCCTAAAAGAACTAATAAAGATGCTATGATTGTAATTAAAGCTCTTTTATTATCCGATAATTCCTTTTTATTTATTTTTTTCTTTTCTGTTGATTCTTTTTTTACAACCCTCTTTTTTTTACTAGTCAATTCTTTTTTTATTGGTTTCTTATTTTTCATATATCCTCCTAATTATAATTATATACTAATTTAATATAATGTAAACTATTTGTATTTATTTTATTATGGGTTGTCATAATTTACTTTTTCAATATTTTTATTGAACCAGCTTTTTGCAAGCTGTGTAACAACTAAATAAGATAATACTATACCTATTAATACAAACCAATAAGATGTTGGAAGTAAAATAAATCCTAATGTTTTAGATAAAGGTGAATATATTAAGAATATAGCACTTATTACTATCAATATTGATGACACTAATAATGGAGTACTTGATCTACTTTGAATAAATGGTATCTTATTTGTTCTAATAATATGTATTATTAGTGTTTGAGTAATAACTGATTCTATAAACCAAGCTGTATGAAATAAAGAAGGATTATTAGCAACATCATAAAATTGCATTAATATAAAGAATAATATGAAATCAAATATAGAACTTAAAGGACCAAATAATAGTATATATTTTTTTATATTATTCATTTCCCATTTTCTAGGTTTCTTTAACCATTCAGAATCTACTCTATCAGTTGGAATTGCTATTTGAGAGAAATCATATAGTATATTATTTACTAATAATTGAATAGGTAACATTGGTAAGAATGGTAAGAATATACTGGCTCCTAAGACTGCAAACATATTTCCAAAATTTGAACTAGCTGCCATCTTTATATATTTATTAATATTTCCAAATACTTTTCTTCCTTCAATAACGCCTTCTTCAAGTACTAATAAGTTATTATCAAGGAGTATTATATCAGATGATTCTTTTGCTATATCTACTGCTGTATCTACTGATATACCAATATCTGCTGCTTTAAGAGCTGGAGCATCATTTATTCCATCTCCTAAGAATCCTAAAGTATGTCCATTATCTTGTAATGCTCTAATAATTCTTTCTTTTTGATTTGGAGATAATCTTGCAAATATATTAGTAGTATTTGATGCTTCATACAATTCTTTTTCATCCATATTATCTATTTGACTACCTACTAACATATTAGTTACATTGAACCCTACTTGTTTGCATATATAAGCTGTTACCATTTCATTATCTCCAGTTAATATCTTCATATCAACTCCTAATTCATGTAACTTCTCTATAGCTTCTTTTGCTGTTTCTTTTGGAGGATCAAAGAAAAATAAGAACCCTAGCAAAATTAAATTACTCTCATCTTTTACATTATATACAGGTAAATCAGGTGCATCTTTCATTTCTTTATACGCTAGAGCAATTTCTCTAAACCCCTCATTATTTAAATCTTGAATCATCTTTAGTACTTTATCTTGATTAGTATCTTTTAATGATAAAATATAATCATTTATTTCTACCCTATCACAACTTTTCATTATCTCTTCATAAGAACCTTTACATATTAATATATTATTACCATTATGAGATTCAATTATAACCGACATCTTTTTTCTTACAAAATCAAATGGTATTTCATCTATTTTTTTATATTTATTTAATAGATTCTTTAAAGTGTTTGATTCGTTATGCTCTAATATAGCAGTATCAGTCATATTCTTTAATCCAGTATGATAATAACTATTTAAATATGCATATTGTAATACTTTTGAACTAGATTTTCCTTCTAAATCTAAGTGTTTTTCTAATATTATTTTACCTTGAGTTATAGTTCCTGTTTTATCAGTACAAAGTACATCCATAGCTCCAAAGTTTTGAATAGATGGTAATTTTTTTACAATAACTTTTTTCTTTGACATACTTATAGCGCCTTTAGATAAGTTAACAGATACTATCATAGGCATCATTTCTGGAGTTAAACCTACCGCAACAGCCATTGCAAAAAGAAATGCAGATAACCAATCATTTTTTGCAATTCCATTTATTAAAAATACTAAAGGAACCATTATTACTATAAACTTAATCATTAACCAAGTAAAATCTTTAATACCTTTATCAAAAGTTGTTAATCTTTCTTTTTTAGATAAACTCTTTGCTATACTTCCAAAAAATGTATTAGTACCTGTAATCAATACTATTCCTATTGCAGTTCCACTTAATACATTAGAACCTAAATAACATATGTTTTTTAATTCTAATGAGTTAGTACTTTCATTATCAATTGCTTGGAATTTTTCAACAGGAGCACTTTCCCCTGTTAATGTTGATTGATTAATAAATAAGTCTTTAGCGGTTATTATTCTTATATCAGCTGGAATCATATCACCCGCAGATAACTTAACAATGTCCCCCGGTACTATATCAGATAGAGGTATTTCTATTTCGCTATTATTTCTTACTACAGTAGATGTAACACTAACCATCTTAGCTAGTTTTTCTGCTGCACTATCAGCTTTTATTTCTTGAAAAAAAGTAATTGAAGAACCTACTAACAGCATAAATAATATTATATACATAGCGGTATAATCTTTTGTTAAAAAAGAAACTAACGCTAAAATAAGTAATAATATTACTAAAGGATCTTTAAATGTAAGTAATAGTTTTAAAAACATAGATTGTTTTTTTTCATTAACAACTATATTCTTACCATACTGTTCTTCTAATTCTTCAACTTGTTTATCATTTAATCCATCTAAACTTGATGAATATTTTTCTAATAAATCCTTTAATTCTAATTTAGATAAAACTGATATATCTTTCATAATGACTCCCATATACAAAAAGATAGATTTCTCTATCTCTATTCTTCAAATAATTTTTCTGCTAAACCCGCTACTTCTTTAAATACTTTCTCATCTTTGATAGTAATAAACTTTTCTATACCTTTAGAATCTTTAGTAACTTCTAACAATGCTAAGTTTTCATCACTACAATTACAATCATCATGATGGCAAGATTTTACTTCTTGTAATACAGCATAATTCTTATCCTTGTGAGAAAATTCTTTTAATTTTAACATTTCAAATATGTTACCAAAATCATCTTCAAATTTTACTTTTGTTTCTTTATTTTTCATTATTCTCCTTTTAAATTAACTTCAGCAAACAACATACCCCATTGATCTTGTCCACAAGCTATATATATTTTATTTTCTTTTACATAATATAATAAATCAGGGTTAGTTTCAAATTTAGTTTGAACACCATCTACACTAGATTCAAATACTATTTCTCTATTTTCTTCATATTTTAATATTACTTCATCATAATTCTTACCTATATGTTCTAAATATGTTTTTAAATTATATTTATCTCCAGTATTTTTATTAAATGATATTGTTCTAACACCAGACATCATTTCTGAATTTATATATCCCCCAGCAGTTCTAATAACTAAATGAATTACATCATTATCAGTATATTCTTCATAATAACTAATATATATTTCATTAGATCCACTTTCAACATCAGATTTTGTTTGTTCATTAATTTTTGTTGTTTCTACATTTATATTACTTGGATAAGTTTCTTTTAATAAATCAACTTTATAATATGTTTTTGTTGATTTGAAGTCAAGATTAGAAGTTTCTAACTCAAAGTAAATATCTGCATATAATATGAATAATTTATTTCCAACACTAATCATATCAAAGTTTAGAGGTTCTCCACCTTCTTTTTCAATATTAGTGCCCTCAATTCTTATAGCATTTACTTCTTCTGTTGTTACATTTAATTGTTCCTTATAAGTATCTACTTTATTCATAGTTGTAATCTTAGGTTTATCTATAGTTGCCCATAAAACTTGAAATAAACCAATCTTAAACTTATCTTTTGATAGTTCCATTTCAAATCCAATTAAATCATCTTTTAAAGGTAATAAATCGTTTGAAGAATTATCAGTAAATACAACATCTTTTATTAAATAACTATCGTAATAATCTTCAATATTATTTTTAGTTTGTAATATTTTATCTAATTCTTGTTGAGTTCCAAAATTAGCAATCATATATAGAGTTCCAGCTCCTAGTAAAAGCATTACAACTACTAATATCATAAAACTCTTTTTAGGATCCATCTTACTAATATTTTCTTCCTTTAATTTTTTTCCACAATTAGTGCAAAACATTTTGTTATCTACTATTTGTTGATTACAATTAGGACACTTCATATTATTCTTTCCTTTCATATTTATCTATAAAATTTTTCATAAATTCTTCATAAGAACCATTATTTATATTAATTCTTATATCTTCTGTTAACTTAATTAGAAACCTTATATTATGTATTGATAATAGTCTACCTCCTAAAGTTTCTTTTGAAATAATTAAGTGTCTTATATAAGATTTAGAATAATTTTTACACGTATAACAATCACATTCATCATCAATATTAGATAAGTCATATTTATATTTTAAGTTCTTAATATTTATTTTACCATATTTTGTAAATGCATGACCATGTCTTGCTAGTCTTGTTGGAAGTACACAATCAAATATATCTACTCC
>CAZKBC010000043.1:0-4634 GCA_964551265.1 uncultured Muribaculaceae bacterium
ATGTGGAAATATACTGTAGAATTTTTTAGATCTTTAGATATACCCGTTAGAACATTAGAATGTTGTAGTGGAGATTTAGCTAATTTAAAAGTAAAATCATGTGATATTGAGGCATGGAGTCCGAGACAAAAAGAATATTTTGAAGTAGGAAGTTGTTCAAGGCTTGGAGATGCTCAATCTAGAAGATTAGGTATTAGAGTAAAAAAAGAAAGTAATGAATATGTATCTACTTTAAATAACACTGTACTTGCTACTCCAAGAGGCTTAATAGCGTTTATAGAAAACAATTATAAAGAAGATGGTAGTATAAGTATTCCTATAGCATTACAACCTTATATGGGGGGTATTACTAAAATAACTAAGAAATTGTAAATAAGTTTCTTTTTTATTATTTATCATAAAAAATATGCTATACTTTATATATAATAAAGGGGATATATGAAAAAGATTATATTTTTAATTATTTTATTTATTCCATTAGTAGTACTAGGATATAACGATACAATAAATCCTTTATGTACTATAAAAGAAAAAGATAGACTAAGAACTAGTGTACTTAATTTTACTTATGCTCTTGAAAAGTATAAAGAAGGAGAAAATGTTTTTTATAAAGTTACTATTTATAATATGAATAAAGATATAGTTATAGATTATGGTTCAAAAACTTATACTGTTGATAGTAATATTATTACAAATATCTTACCCGGATCAAAACTATCATTAAAAATATATTCTAATCCTTTAGGAATATGTGAGGGATATAATATTACTACTAAGGTTATAATAATACCATTTTATAATAAATATAAGGATAATGCTTTATGTATAGGTAATGAAGAATATTTCTTATGTAAAGAAAATACAAAAGCAAATATTGATGAAAAAGAATTTACTAGGCTTATAAATCAATATGTAAAAGATAAGAGTGAAATTAAAAAGGATGAAGATGAAATAAGTGTAATAAGTGAAGAAAAACCTTATGAAAAAATATATGCATTTGTTAGAGAATATTATATTTATATATTGTTTTCTATAATTACTATTGGTGTAATTTCTATAATATTATTAGTTTCAAAGAAAAAAAGCGAGTTATTTTAATCGCTTTTTATTGGTTTATTGTATTCTTCATTAATATTATCCATACCATATATAGAAGATACTTTATATTCTAAACTTAATAAATCTTTATTCTTATTATAATTAGTAATTAATGGAAGTTTTACTTCTTTTTTTATTTTAGATAAATATTTAATACCTTTATTAGAATATCCTAGTATTCTAATATGATTAATATTTTTATATTTATTATTATCTTCTTTTGTATAGTTAGTTAATATATGTAGTAACATTCTTTTTATTCTACTATAAGTATATCTTTTACTTTTAATATTATTTATTAATTCATCTAAGGAGTTAGAACTATTTATTACTTTTTTTATTCTATTTTCTAATCCTTCATCAACACCATTATATATACTTAAATCATATGTTGATAATATTTTATATTTTAAATAATTAAAATAATCATCAATAAATTTTAAGTTAGTATAATTAAACTTATAAGGAACATATTTATTAAAATCTATATTATTTTTTAAAGCTTCTCTAATACTTGTTGCGCTACATTCATTTAAATCTTTACTATGATAATCGGTTTCTCTTTTTATTGTATAAGCTTTTATATTATAATTATTATTAATTATTTCTTTAATATAAGTAATACCCAATATATCATTTGGGGTAGATATATTTATATCTCTTAATATGTTTTTTGGATATGATTCATTATCTATTAATACATTATTATTATTTATAATCTTATTTGCGTTATCATATAGTTTATTTATATCATTACACTCTGATCCAAATACAATATTATCTACTTTTAGATCATTAAGAATTTCAAGTGCACCCTTAGAAAATAAATCTGCTGATTGAGTTGCATATTGAAAAGGAAGTTCTACTACTAAGTCAACTCCAAAACGTAGAGCTATTTCAGCTTTTTGCCATTTATTAATAACACTGGCATCTCCTCTTTGAGTAAAATTACCACTCATAACTGCAATTATTACATTGTTTTTAAACATCTTTTTGGTAAGATTAATATGGTGCAAATGTCCGTTATGAAATGGGTTATATTCTACTATTATTCCAGTTGATTTCATAATATCACCTTTTAACATAATAACACATTATTTTTTTCTTGCATAATTAAAGAAATGCTAGTATAATGTAATAGCGGTGGGAAATATGAATATAGATATTAGCAAACTATTAAATTATTCACTTGATGAAATACCTTTTAATAACTCATTAACTATTGATGAATCATACATAAAAACTACAGAAATTAGAAGACTTAGTGAGATAAAAATAAAAGGTATATTTAAGAGAGAAATGGATAATTTGATAATACTTGAAATGTCTATTGAAGGAACAATGATCTTACCATGTTCAGTTTCATTAGTAGATGTACCTTATCCGTTTTCATTAGAAATATATGAAGCAATAGATACTGAAGCTAAAGAATCAGAAGAATATTTAAAAATAGTAAAAAATTCTATTGATATTCTTCCATTAATATGGCAAAATATAGTATTAGAAATTCCACTTAAAGTTGTAAGTCCTAACTTAGATAGAAATAATCTAAAAGGTGAAGGATGGAAACTTGTAGATGAAGATGAAAATTAAGGAGGGATATTATGGCAGTTCCTTTTAGAAGAGTTAGTAAAACAAGAAAAAGGATGCGTCGTACACATTACAAATTAGAAGAATCACAAACAACTAAATGCTTAAATTGTGGAGTAATAATTAAACCACATAGAGTATGTTCTGCGTGTGGTTTTTATAAGGGTAAACTAGTAATAAGTAAAGAAAAAAAGAAAGAAGATAAGTAATCTCTCTTTTTTTGATATTGTAATATTAAGAAAAGTTTGATATAATTTTTTTTGAAATTGTGACCGCGAGGTAGGTGATTAAGATGACGGTATACGTTAAAAATGGTAATTTTGAAGGTGCTTTTAAAAAGTTCAAAAATGACTCTGCTAAAAGCGGTATTTTTTCTGAGTATAAGAAAAGAGAACACTATATAAAACCAGGAGTACAAGAAAGAGAAGCAAAGAAAAACGCTATAAAGAATAGTAAAAAGAAAAAGAACAATGAAGGAAGAAGAGATTTTTAATGAATGAAAAAATTAAACAAGATTTAATTTTAGCAATGAAATCTAAGGAAGAATTAAAATTATCTACTATTAGATTATTAAAAGGCGCTGTTGAATTAGAAGAGAAGAAACTTAAAAGAGTTTTAGAAGATATAGAGATTATAGATGTTGTTAGTAGACAAATAAAGCAAAGAAAAGAAAGCATAGTAGAGTTTGCTAAAGCCAATAGAATTGAAACAGTAAATACTTTAAATAAAGAAATAGAAATATTGATGAATTACCTTCCTGAACAAATATCTAATGAAGAATTAGAAAATATTATAAATGATACTATAAAAGAAGTTAATGCAGTATCAGAAAAAGATTTTGGAATAGTAATGAAAACCTTAATGCCAAAGATAAAAGGTAAGGCTGATTCCAAGATGGTTAGTGAATTATTAAAGAGCAAATTAAGTTAATTTGCTCTTTTTATTGTGGTATAATACATTGGTAGGAGTGTTTATGATCAAAAACGCTTTATTAGATACTTTTGAAAAGATATGGCCTATGACTGCAATATTCGTAGTTGTTTTAGCGTCTGTTAGAATTATGTATTTTATATTTAATAAAGAAGAGAAATTTGTATTCTATAAAGAAATGGTTAATTTAGTATTTGTAATATATGTTTTATTCTTATTCTATATAGTAACATTCCAAGATAATAATTATGGATTTTCTAATTTTATACCATTTCAAGAAATGTTTAGATATGAATTTAATTCATCATTATTTTTTAGAAATGTAGTAGGTAATATTTTACTTTTTGTTCCACTAGGATGGTTTGTTACTTATTATACAAAAACTAGTAAAATATTACCAACTCTTTTTTTATCTTTATTTATATCTTCAGTAATAGAGTTTATTCAATTAAAAATAGGTAGAGTATTTGATATCGATGATATTATATTAAATATTGTTGGGGGAATAATTGGATATATAACTTATATGATGTTTTATAAAATAAAGACTAAGTTACCATTATTTTTACAAAAACCATGGTTCTTAAATTTACTTGTTATAATATTGTTTATATTGCTAGTATTATATTTAACAAATTGGTATCAATTGTTGTTGGGGGAATAATGAATAATATAAATATATTTTATGAAATAGAAGAGAATATTGATTTTAATTTGATGGATTTATTAAATTATTCGCTTAAATATTTAAATTTAGATAATATTGAATTTAATATAATATTTGTTAATAATGATAGAATTAAAGAGATTAATAATGAATATAGAAAAATAAATGATTATACAGATGTAATAAGCTTTGCACTTGAAGATATTGATAAATCTACATTTGAAGGATTAAGAGTTCTTGGAGATATTTATATATCAATGGATAAAGCTAAAGAACAAGCAATAGAATATAATCACTCTCTTAAAAGAGAAATATCAGCGTTTTCATCGCTAATCTCCATATTTTCGTT
>CAZKBC010000043.1:4644-7085 GCA_964551265.1 uncultured Muribaculaceae bacterium
TATTGAAGATGAGAAAATAATGAATAAATTAGAGGAGGAAATATTAAATGAGTACGGCATTAAAAGGTAAAAAGAAAATTACAAAAAAAGTAGTTAGAGAAAAAAGTTATGGAGTAAGAAGATTAATTAATAGTGTAATAAACTCATATGAAGGATTAAAGTATGCATATACACACGAACAAAGTTTATTACTACATGTATTTTTTAGTATAGTTGCAATATTGTGTGGTATTCTATTTGAAATAACAGGTACACAATGGATATTATTATTCTTAGTAATGACCGTAATAATAGTAGCAGAGTTATTAAATACCGCAATTGAAGCTACAGTAGATCTTATTACAGATGAATATCATCCATTAGCAAAGGTAGCAAAAGATTGTGGCTCAGCAGCAGCATTTGTAGCGTCCCTATTAGCAACTTTAGTAGGTGCTTATGTATTCTTACCACAAATATTAGAATTGATTTTTAAGAGGTAAAATATGATAGAAGATTTAAAAAAATTATTAGAAAATTCTAAAAGTAAATATTATAACTTTAGAGTATCTGCGATATTGGTTACTAAAGATAATAAGCGATTTTTAGGTGTAAATGTAGAAACATCTTCACCAGATGCTGGTATATGTGCAGAAAGAAGTGCTTTATTTAGTGCTCTTTCTAATGGATATAATAAAGATGATTTTAAAGAGCTTCATATAATGGCAGATAAATCAGTTACACCTTGCTTTATATGTAGACAAGCATTAGTTGATTATTTAAATAAAGATATAAAGATATATTGTTATTCTTTAAATGGACTTGAAAACATTTATACGTTAGAACAATTGACCCCTTATGCTTTTAGTGAGGAGAATTTATGAAATATGGAATGGTTAGTATAATAGGTAGACCTAATGTTGGGAAATCTACTTTAATAAATGCAATATTAAATAAGAAAGTATCTATAATATCTGACAAACCACAAACTACTAGAAACATTATTGAAGGTGTTTACGAAGATAAAGATACAAAAATAATATTTGTAGATACACCCGGTATTCATAAACCTAGATATAAGTTAGGAAATGTATTAAACTCTAAAGCTTATGTAAGTATGGAAGATGTAGATTTAATATTAATGGTAGTAGATGTTACTGAAGATATTGGAACTGGGGATAAATACTTAATAAAAAAACTAAATGATACTCCAACAGTATTAGTATTAAATAAAATAGATTTAATTAAAAAAGAACAAATGATACCTAAATTAGAAGAATACTCATCTTTATATAACTTTTCTCATATAATTCCAATAAGTGCTTATAATAAAGATAATATTGATGAATTAATGGAAATAATTAAAGAATATATAGTATCTGATGAAGAGCCATATTTTGAAGAGAGTAGTGAAGATTTTACTATAAGCGAAATAGTTAGAGAAAAAGTTTTACACTTAACTGATGAAGAAATACCTCATACTGTTACTTGTGTAGTAGAAGAGTTTGAAGAAAAAAAGAATATAATTAATATAGGAGTATCTATTATAATAGATAGAGAAAATATTAAGAAAATAATAATTGGTAAAAAAGGTTCTATGATAAAAGAAATAGGTATTAGAGCTAGAAAAGATTTAGAAGAACATTATAATAAACAAGTATATTTAAACTTAAATGTAAAGGTTATAAGTAATTGGAGAGATAAAGAAAAATATTTGATGGAGCTTGGCCTTAAAGACAGATAGGAGATAATATGCAAGAAACTGTAGAAGGTTTTATATTAAGAGAAAGAGATTACTTAGAATCAAGTAAAATATTAGATGTATTTACTAAAAAATACGGAATAATATCTGTAATATCAAAAGGATGCAAAAGAATAAAAAGTGCACTATGTAGTACATCTACTAAGATGACATATGGAAATCTAAATATTTATTATAAAGAAGGTAAACTCTCTACGCTTGCTAATATTGATGTTATTAATAATTTAAGAACAATAAAAACTGATATAATGAGAATAGGATATACTACATATTTAATGGAATTAGTATATCAAGTTGCTAAACAAGTTGAAACTTATGAAGATATATATGATGATTTTATATCGACAATACTAAAGATGAATGAAGATTTAGATCCAATAGTATTAACTAATATATTAGAGTTAAAACTATTAAATTATCTTGGAGTATCTCCTACACTAGATAGTTGTTCTATGTGTGGTAATAAAGATAATATTGCAAATCTCTCTTTAGAAAAACATGGATTATTATGTAAAAATTGTAGGACTAACGAATATATATATTCTATAGATTCTATTAAACATATAAGAATGTACTCATATTTAGATATATCTAAAATATCAAAAATAGATGTAAATGAAAAAGTAAAGAAAGAAATAGATAAATACTTAAATGATTATTATGAAAAATATACTGGTTTATATTTAAACAGTAAAGAATTTAT
>CAZKBC010000044.1:0-6568 GCA_964551265.1 uncultured Muribaculaceae bacterium
GTCCTGGAGATGCTACACCACTTGTTGTTATTCTCATTACATAACTTCCATATGGGTTTGTTAGTGCCACCCTACTATGGGTTACTGTTCCACCTCCAGCATTGTTATATACTCCAAAGCTGTTTGTTCCACTAGCAAAGTTTGGGTCAGGAAATAACATTCCTCCACTATATGATTCTGCTATTGCTGGTGCCGTTTTATCTACTCTTACTGTTTGATTTGCTGCACACGCTACTGTGTTTCCAGCATTATCTCTTACTGTTCCACCTAAATTGTTTCCTGCAGCTCCTGCTGTTGTTGTATTTATGTCTACTCCATAACCATATGATATATTTCCTACACATAAACTTCCACCAGCATCACTACATGTTCCTGTTACTGTTCTATTAACATTTGTCCATGCTGCATTTCCTCCTGATACTGCGCAAGTTGGTGCCGTTCTATCGTATACTACTGTTGCTCCTACTAACGCTATATTCATTGATAATCCAGGATTTCCTGCTCTATCCATATAACTTGATACCGCTCCTACTATATTTCCTTGTGTTAATGTTGCTTCTCCTGCAGGTATTGTATATGAACTATTTGTTGTTGATGTATTTAATCCACTTACTGTTGTTGCTCTTGTACTTAATGTACTTGTTAATGCTCTTACTACTTCGGAGAAATTTGTTGTCATTGTTAAAATCTCACCATTTTTGGCAAGTTTATTATTAGTATTATTTGATACTATTACGCTACTTGTTATTGTTGGTGCAACATTATCAAATGTTACTAACCCTCCACTTGTTACACTATTTCTTGTTGTTCCTAAATTGTCATATATATCTATAAAGTTACTTACATTTATATTTAATGCTCCATTTGCAAGTGTTGCTTCTCCTGCAGGTATTAAATAAGTTGCTACTCTCGTATCTCCTACTCCTGTTACTGTTGCGCTTCTTCCTCCTATTGTTACTGTTGGTGTTGTTACTTCTTTTGAAAATTCTAAACTTAATGTTAATAATTCTCCATTTTTTGCATATTTATTATTATATATATTATTACTTACTATGGTTGCTATTGTTACTACTGGTGGTACGCTATCTACTACTAATACCATTCTTGTTTTTGAATCTAGTATCTCTCCCGCGTCACTTTTTAATTCGTATTTTAAATTATATATTCCTACTTTACTTGTATCTACTGTTCCTGTTATCTCCACTTTACTTGGGTTAGATACTCCAAACTCATCTATTGCTGTAAATCCTGGATCTACATATGGTACTCCTTGCATTACATAATATGGATCATCTCCTAATAATGTTAAAGTTGAGAAAAACAACTCACAAGTTGGGTTTTCACTTATTTGTATACTTGTATTAAATTCTTTTACTATACAATATTTACCTTTTTGAAGAGTAAATGCTATTTTTCCCTCTCCATTTATATATATTGTTCCTTCATCTGGTAATTCTCCATTTACGTCAAACTTTTCTCCTACGAAACTACCATTTTCTATTACATATGTTTTATTTGTTATTTCGTTTAAAATAGAAGAGCTCTTTGCTTCTTTTACTATTGATTCTGCTGAATATACAAATGCTTTTTTTCTGGATTCATCTACTGCACTCATTACTTTTGGTATCGCAATTGACAAGATAACCGCTAAAATTACTATTATGGATAATAACTCGACAATAGTAAAACCATTCTTTTTCATACACACCTCTATTATTAAATGATATCAAACAAAAAACAATTAAGCAAGAAAAATAGAAGTATTTTTAGCTTAAAATATATGGATAAATTGTCTTGCTGATTTTTATTTTTTTAATAGTATTTAGTTCTTCCGTTTTCCCCTTTGTTTTTGCAAGTAAATAATTTGAGGTATGTCCTATTAAATACCCATCTATATAATCTTCAGGAATCATTTCTACTTCTTTATCAACAAATTTATTCATATAGTTTAATTCTAATTCTTTAGATAAATTAATAAGAATATTTGCTCTTTTTTTCTTAGTAATTCCATCAATTTGATTATTCATAGTAGAAGCTTTTGTTCCATTTCTTTTTGAATAAGGAAATACATTAAGTTTAGAAAAATTAATATCTTTTATATTTTCTATTGTAATTTTAAAATCTTCTTCAGTTTCATTTGGAAAACCTACTATTACATCCGTTGTAATAGAAATATCGGGTCTAATGTTTCTAATTGTTTTTATTTTTTCTTTATAATATTTAATATCATATTTTCTAAACATTTCTTTTAACGTTTTATCACATCCTGATTGAAGAGGTATGTGTAAATGATCTGCAATAATATTTATATCTTTTAAACAATTTAAAAACTTATCATCTATTTCAGTTATTTCTATAGATGATAATCTAATTCTTTTTAAATCTTTTATTTTACTTAAATTAATAAGAACATCAGATAAATCATATTTACCATTTTCTTTTCCATAATGACCCGTATGAATACCGGTTAATACTACTTCTTTATATCCATTATTAACTAGAGTATTTACTTCATCTATTATATTTTGCATGTTCTTTGATCTAATATTACCTCTTGCATATGGAATGATACAATATGCGCAATAATTATTACAACCATCTTGAATCTTAACAAAAGCTCTTTTTCTTGTATTGAAATTAGATAAAGACATATCTTCAAAAGTAGTTTTAGTTAAATCTTCTATATAATATACTTTATTATTATCTTTTATATATTTTTCAACTATTTCAACAATATTAGATTTATTTTTATTCCCTAATATTATATCAATACCGCTTTTATCCAATTCTTCTCTAACTTGTGAATAACAGCCCACTAATACTAATATTGAATTAGGATGATTCTTTTTTATACTATTTATTGTTTTTCTTGTTTTAATATCTGCATTATTTGTAACTGTACAAGAGTTAATTATATATATATCACTTTCTTCTTTAAAATCTACTAGTTTATATCCTCTATCAATAAATTTATTCATCATAACTTCAGATTCATAAAGATTCACCTTACATCCTAAAGTATATATAGCTACTTTCATTTTACCTCCATAAAAAAACTTATATTAATTATAAGTTTTTTCTAAATTCTTTCAAGCTTTTTAGGAATGTTTCATTAGCGTCATATTCAGGTACTTTATATGTTTCTTCCCTTGGAACTGTAATATTAGTATCTACATTGCTTCCTTTTATTAACTCTTCATAACTTATAACCGCTGTTTTCTCTTGTTCATCTTCATAGTTTTCAGTAACATCTTCTTTAACATCATATGTAACTTTTTTTATTTCTTCTACAATCTTCTTTAAATCTTTTGTCTTTTCATTTGATTCATCTATAGATATATCTACTTTATTAGATTTTTTAATTTCATCTAACTTCTTTTCATCTTCCTTTAATATTCTTATTTGTTTATTTTGAATAGCTTCTTTTGTGCTATTTTGAAGTACTGCCATTACAATAAGTACTATTAATATTAAAAACAATAACAAAACTACATAGAAAACTAATTTTCCTACTTCATTTAATCTGTCATAAAATGAACTAAAGTTTAATATATAAATACTAAGTAGATTCATATGTACTCCTTAACACATTTATTTTATCACAATTATTATCAAAAGTACTAGAAGATTTAAATTGATTTACATCTTTGATTACATTATATAAAATAATATATAGATTATCAACAATAATTGATATTATTGATTATATTTGTTATAATTTAATATAGAATTAAGGAGATAAAAATGGTAGATAATATATTTGACGAAAAAGAATTAAACAGTGTACTAGCTAGTAGTGTTAATTCAAATAATAATAATGACCATGAAGAAAAACCTATAAAGAAATTTAATATGATAGACAGATATGGAGAAATATTAACAGATAAAGAATATGTTACTGATCCCGCAATTGCAAGAGATGATGAGATAAGAAGAACAATATTAACTTTATTTACTCCAGAAAAATCTCCAATATTAGTAGGTAAACCAGGCATTGGTAAAACTGCAATTGTTGAAGGAATAGCCTATAGAATTCAAAAGAATTTAGTTCCTGATGCTTTAAAAGGATTTAAAATAATAAAAATAAATACAGTTGAAATGGTAGGAAGCTTTATAAGTGATGGAAATCAAGATACTAAAGTACAATTATTAATTGATGAGTTAGAAGCATTAAAGAAAACTATATTATTTATAGATGAAACCCATACTTTAGTGGGTAATAAAGAAAATGGTGGATTAGACTTTGCTAATATTTTTAAACCTGCTTTAGCAAGAGGAGACATTAAGATGATTGGGGCTACTACAAGTGATGAATATGATTATTATATTGTTAAAGATAAGGCATTCTTAAGAAGACTTGAAAAAATTGAAATAGTAGAACCAAGTCCAGAAATGACATTAAAAATATTGATGGGAACATTACCTAAAATAGAAAAATCTACTAAAGTTAAATTTAACTATACAACTTTTATTACTGAACAAGTAATGGGTTTTGTTGTAGATTTAACTAAAGAATATAATAGAGTTTTTGAATCAGCTTCAAGATACCCAGATGTTTGTCTATTAATTATTACTAAAATGTTTTCAAATGCAATATTTGATAATAGTAGTGAAGTAAAATTTAAACATATATGGGAAGCTATAAAAACAACAGATAGAGTTTACCCTGATGTAATAAAAAAATATAAAGAAATATTTAAAGTACAATTCAGTAGAGAACTAGAAGAAGAAAATGTTGAAATATAATAATAAATAATGATATAATGTTATTAAATAAGGAGGAATTATGGAAACAATGGAATCGGTAGATGTAGTTGCATTAGAATCAGCAAAGATGTATATACAAAATGAAATGGCTGAAATAACAAAATTTGATACTATAGAAAGTAGAAGATCTTTAATTGGAAAAAATGTATTTGCACAGTCAAAAGGATTAAAATTAGATCCAGATGAAATTGCATTAGCAATGTCAGATGCTTATAATTATGCAAAAACAGCAATTGCAAACAAAGAATATCAATCTAATCCTTTTAAATAAAAAAAGTAAAACAACCTAATTGGTTGTTTTTATTTGTTTTTCTTTATATAAGAATTATATCTATTAAACTTTTCATTTTCTAAATCTGTTTCTGATAGTTCCTTAATTAAATCCCTTTGATTTCTATCTAATTTTGTTGGAGTAATTATTTTTACAATAACAAACATATCTCCATTTCTTTTAGATTGAACATTTTCAATTCCTTTTCCTTTTATTCTATGTCTATCTTCATTTTGAGTACCAGGTGGTATTGAAAGTATTACATTACCATATAAAGTAGGTATTTCTTTTTTACAACCCAATATTGCATCTGTAATAGTAATTGGTAAATCTATAAATATATCATCTTCTTCTCTATAAAATATTTCATGAGGTTTTACCTTAAATTCAATATATAAATCTCCATTAGGTCCACCATTTGTTCCTGCTTCACCTTTACCTGCTACACGAAGTTGATTCCCATTATCTATTCCTGCTGGAAGATTTACTTTTATTTTTTTCTTTTTCTTTTCTATTCCTTTTCCATTACATGTTGAACAAGTTTTATCATAAGTTTCTCCTGATCCTCCACATACATTACATGTAGATCTAGTTTGAAAAGACCCTAATATTGTTCTTTGCTCTTGTATTATAGTTCCTCTTCCAGCGCACTTAGAACAGGTTTTAATTCCATGACCACCTTTTCCATCGCAATCTTCACATTCTTCATATGTTTCAATCTCTATTTCTTTATCAGAGCCATATGCTGCTTCTTCAAAAGTAATTGTCATTGATACACTTAAATCTCTACCTTTTCTCTTTCTATTTTGTGAATTACTATTTCCTCCAAATCCAAAAGATGATCCAAATATATCAGAGAAGATATCTCCAAAATCAAAATCATTTGAATTGAAACCTCCTCCATTAAATCCGCCACCATTAAATCCACCAGAGCCATTATTAAAAGCTTGATGTCCAAATCTATCATATTGAGCTTTTTTATCTTTATCAGATAATACTGAATATGCTTCTTGAGCCTCTTTAAATTTTGCTTCAGCATCTTTTTCTTGGCTTACATCTGGATGATATTTTTTAGCCATTTTTTTAAATGCACTTTTTATTTCTTCATCTGATGCACTCTTAGATACTCCCAATGTTTCATAATAATCTTTTTTGTTCATTCTTCCTCCAACCTAAGAAAAGAGTATTTCTACTCTTTTTATTATTCTTTTTCTACGAATTCAGCATCTACAGTCTCAGTATCTTCTTTTTTATCTTCATCTTTATGTTCTTCTTGATGTTTCTTTGCTGCTTCTTCGTATACTTTTGTTGCTAGAGCCATAGCTTTTTCATTAAGTTTTTCTTTCTTTTCTTTTACATCATCTAAATCTTTTTTATCTAAAGATTCTTTTAATTCTTTAATTAAGCTTTCTACTTCTTCTTTTTCTTGTGTCTCTACTTTATCGCCTAAATCTTTAATAGCTTTTTCAGTAGCAAATATTATTTGTTCTGAATCATTTATAAGATCAGCTTCTTCTTTTTTCTTTAAAT
>CAZKBC010000045.1:0-6554 GCA_964551265.1 uncultured Muribaculaceae bacterium
AACATATTCATTTGGACATTATGTTCAAAAAGACTTTATTAAAGAAGTTGATTCTAAATTGCCTTGGGGTATAACTGAATCTGCATATAATGATTTAGATGATTCACAAAATTATAAATATAAAGCATTTGGTGTTCCATATTTAAAATTTGCAGATACTAAGAAACCTAGAATAGTAGTATCTCCATATGGCTCTATTTTAGCAGCCCCAAAATTCCCTATATCTGTATATCACAATTTAAATAAATTTAAAAAATACGATATGGAAGGTGAATATGGCTATTATGAGGCATATGATGCCGAAGAAGGTGAAGTAGTTAAAACATATTATGCTCACCATCAAGGAATGATATTATGTAGTATTACTAATCTATTAAAAGATAATGTTTTACAAAAATATTTCAATGAAGATAGAAGAATAAAATCAATGGAAATATTATTAAAAGAAAAAACTCAATTAAAACCATACATAGACTTGAAGATAGAGAAATATAGAAAATATGATTATAATAGAGATAAAAAAGATGTATCAGTAAGATTCCAAGAAGGAATAAATGATATTCCTAACTATGGTCTTCTATCAAATGGTCAATATACATCTCTATTAAATGATAGAGGAATTGGTTTTACAAAATATAAGAATTTACAAATAAATAGATATAGAAATGTTCCAGAAGAACCTTATGGATTATTCTTATTTATTAAAAATCTATCTAATAAAACGACATGGACTAATACATATGAGCCATTTATGAAAACACCTGATAAGTATAATGTTACTTTTGAACCTGGTGTAATAAAATATATAAGAGAAGATAACTTAATAATTACTAAAACTGAAGTAATAGTTGCTAAAGAACACAATGTTGAAATAAGAAAAATTACAATAAACAACTACAACATAGAAGATGTTGACCTTGAATTAACTTCTTATGGAGATTTGATATTAGCAAGAGCAGAAGAAGATGTAGCACATAGAGTGTTTAATAGTGTATCTATTTCTTCAACTTTTGATGAAGAAACTTCATCATTGATTTTTAGAAGACATTCTAGAACGAAAGATTTAGTAGAATATTTCTTGGCACATAGAATGCTTATTTTAGATGATGATTCAAAAGCGGATTATGAGACATCTAGAAGCAATTTTATTGGAAGAAATAGATCTTTAAACAATGCTCAAGCAATAGTAGATAATAAGAAATTATCAAATGATAAGAATGCTTTATTAGATCCTATAATGAGTATTAGAAAAAAAATTACTTTAAAAGCTAATAAACAAAAAACTATATATTTAGTAACGGGATTTGGAAAATCCAAAGAACAAGTATTAGAAATATTAGATATTTATGATAATGCTGAAACTATGAAAGCAACATTTAGAGAATCAGAATTATATGGTGCTATATTAGATGGATATTCTAATCTAAACTCTAATCAAATATATTTATATAATTATTTATTAAAGAAACTATATAATTATATTCCTTATAATTTTGAAAATGAAACATTATTGCTAGAGAATACTATGTCTAAAAATGAAATATGGAAATTTGGAATTTCAGATAATTGGCCTATAGTAACAGTAATAATAGATGATTTTGAAGGTATTGGAGTAGCAAAACAAATACTCAAAGCATATGAATATTATAAGAAAAGATCTATCTTTATAGATGTTGTAATTATAAATAAAGAAAGTAATCAATTAAAAAGAGAAACAATTAATAAGTATGTATATGATATTGTTTATAAAATAAATTCTCAAAATAATTTTGAAGAAGATTTTGGCAGTGTATACGTTATAGATAAATATACAAAAGAAGATGAGAAATTATTTAAACTAGTATCTAAGATATATTTCGAAACCTCATTATTAAAAGCATCAGATAATATATTTAATAAGATAGAAAAAGAACTCATAAATCATGTAACATTAAAATATGAAAGAATGATAACAGATAAAAAAGAGATTAAAAAAATTGGTGAATTTATTGAAAAAGGAACTGAGTATCAAATAAATACTATAGATACTCCAACTCCTTGGTCTAATGTATTATCAAATGGATCATTTGGAGCAGTAATAACTAATAATTTAGGTGGATTTACTTATTATGGAAATAGTAGAGAATATAAAATTACTTCTTGGAGTAATGACATTTATAATGATCCTAGAAGTGAAGATCTTATTATAGATAATAAGAGTATTACAATTGATAAATGTATACATGGATTTGGATATTCAAAGTTTTATACTAATAATGATTCTTATGAAATAAATACTAATGTATTTGTTGGAATAGACAATGTTAAAGTATATGAATTAGAAATAACTAACAAATTAAAAGATAATAAATCTTTACCTATTAGATTTATGTTATCTCCAGTACTTGGAACATCTAAAGAATACAATTATCCTTATAATATTACAGAAGCGAATAATACTTTAAATGCTTTAATGCTATATAATAGATATTCTAATCCTACATTTAAAAATAACGAAGTATTTGTTACTTCAACAGAAAAGATTGTAGATTATGATATTTATAATGACTTCAAGTCAATATCAGTAGGATTAAATATTAAAAAGGGAGAAACAAAGAAGGTTTCATTTATTATAGGAGCTAGTGAAGATAATTCAAAATTAATTTCTAAATATACTAAAGTTGAAAATATAGATATTGAATTTGAAAAAGTAGTACAATTTTGGAAAGATAAATTATCTTTCATAAAAGTAAATACTCCTGATGAAACATTTAATTACGCAATAAACGGATGGTATTTATATCAAGTATATGCATCTAGATTATATGCTAAAGCAGCATTATATCAAGTAGGGGGAGCATTTGGTTTTAGAGACCAATTACAAGACTCTATGTCTATATTATATAGTGATCCTAAATATTCTAAGTATATAATATTAAACTGTGCTTCTCATCAATTTGAAACTGGAGAAGTACTACACTGGTGGCATGAAGATCTTAATTTAGGAGCAAGAACAAGGTTCTCTGATGATTTTTTATGGTTAGTTTATGTTACATTAGAATACATAAAAGTTACTGGAGATTATTCTATATTAAACGAAAAAGTATCCTTTATTAATGGACCAGAATTGGGAGCTAACGAGGGAGAAAAAGGTATAAATTATACTAAAACTGAAAGACAAGAGTCTTTATATTATCATTTAAAATTATCTATTGATAGATCGTTCTCTTTACTTGGAAAACATGGTATTCCATTAATGGGAGTAGGAGACTGGAATGACGGAATGAACAAAGTTGGAAATAAAGGAAAAGGAGAGAGCGTTTGGGTTGGAATGTTCCTTTATGATTTAACTAATAGATTTGATCAATTAATGAAATATATGAAAGAAACTACTAAAGTAATGTCTATTTATAAAAAAGAAAACGAAAAGTTATTAAACTCAATTACTACAAACTGTTGGGATGGAAATTGGTTTATAAGAGCATATACAGATGATGGAAATGTTATTGGAGCTAAGAATAACCAAGAGGGTGAAATAGACTTACTTGTTCAATCTTGGAGTATATTAACTAATATAGCGGATGTTTCAAAACAAAAACAACTAATAGAAGAAGTAGAGGCTAGACTAGTTGATAGAAAAGCCGGAATAATTAAATTGCTTACTCCGCCATTTACAAGTAGTGAAAAGAATCCTGGATATATAAGTTATTATTTAAAAGGAATAAGAGAAAATGGTGGTCAATATACTCATGCTGCTTTATGGTACATAAAAGCATTAATTAAGCATGGTGATAGTAATAGAGCATATGATTATTATTCAATGATCAATCCTATGAATAGAGATATAAACAAATATAAAGTAGAACCATATGTTATTGCTGCAGATATTTATTCTAATGTAAGCCATAAAGGTAGAGGCGGTTGGACTTGGTATACAGGATCAGCTGGATGGGCTTATAAAATTGGAGTTGAAGATATTTTAGGATTCCAAAAAAATGGCAATACATTATCTATTGAACCTAACATTCCTTTAACTTGGAAAGAGTTTTCTATAGACTATAAATATGAAAATACTATTTATAAGATTAATGTAACATTAAAAGAAAAAGCAACTAAATCAATATCAGTAGATGGCACAAAAGTAAAGACAATAGAGCTAATTGATGACAAGATGACACACAAAGTAGATGTAATAATCGGAGGTAATAAATGATTAAATTCGATTTTTCTACCTTTAATAAGATAGATGATTTCTCTAAATATAGTAATAAACTAATTAATTTAAATGAATATTTTGAAAAACATAAAGATTTAATGGGATGGTATCCTATTGATACTCTTTGTAATGAGGATAAGATATTTAAAATAAAAGAAAAAGCATTATTTATAAAAGAAAATTGTGATATATTCTTAGTTGTTGGAATTGGAGGATCCTATATGGGTTCTCAGGCTGTAATTGATGCTTTAAAACCATATAACTATAATGATTCAATTAAACCAAAAGTAATATTTGTAGGTACTTCTTTATCTACAGAATATATTAATTACATAATAGAGTTAATAAAAGAAAAAAGCATAATAATGAATGTTATTTCTAAATCGGGAAATACTTTAGAAGTACTTGCTATATATGATATATTACTTTCTAAAATGAAAGAGAAATATAATGATGAAGAATTAAAGAAAAGAATTATAGTTACTACTGAAGTATCTATTAGTAATACTCTCTATACCGAATCTAAAGAACATGGATATGATATTATTGATACATTTGATAACATAGGGGGAAGATTTTCTATATTCACAGAATCTGGATTACTTCCTATTTGTGTATCTGGAATAAGTATTGAAAATCTAATAAGTGGTGCTAAAGACTCTATGAAAGATATTAATAATCAAGCAAGATATTCAATAGTAAGAGATATAATGATTAATAAAGGAAAGATCGTAGAAGCATTTACAACATATGAACCAAAGTTATATTACTTTATTGAATGGTTAAAGCAACTATATGGAGAGTCTTTAGGAAAGAATAATAAAGGAGCTTTACCAATAGGAGTTGTTAATACTAGAGATTTACATTCATTAGGTCAATATATACAAGAAGGACCAAAGATGATATTTGAAACAGTACTAGTAAGCACTAATTCAAATAATAATATATTTGTAGAAAGATATGCTAAAAATCTTTCAGAGTTAAATAATATTGCATATAAAGCTGTAGCAAGAGCACACTTTGAAGATGGAATATATTCTAGTATATTTGAAATGGATGAATTAAACGAATATAATATTGGATACTTATTACAATTCTTTATGATATCAGTTACAATAAGTGGATTAATAGAAGATAACGATGAAGTATTTACTCAATCTGGTGTAGAAAAATATAAAAATATATTAAAAGGTATGTTAAATAAATAGAACAAATATTAAATAATTGTTAAAAATAAGGGAAAAAAGCAACAAAATACCTCAAATTTCGTTAAAAGTATTGATTTTTTTAAATAAAAATGGTATTTATATAGGTATAAGCATAGCCTATGCTTATAAATAAAAATTATAGGAGGTAATATTTATGAACAAGGCAGAATTAGTTGAATTTATGGCAGAAAAAGCAGGATTAACAAAAGCTGATGCAGGACGTGCATTAGAAGCATTCATGGAAGGTGTTACAAAAGGACTAAAGAAACACAATAGAGTAGCTTTAGTAGGATTTGGAACATTCAATAACAAGAAAAGAGCAGCAAGAACAGCTCGTAATCCTCAAACAGGCGCTGCAGTTAAGATCCCTGCAAGAAATGCTGTATCATTCAAAGTTGGAAGTAAATTAAAAGACGCAGTAAACTAATATTTATAAAAACTACCTTATTGGTAGTTTTTTTATGTTATAATTTGTAAGAGGAAGGTGTAGTATGTATAGATTAACAAAAGAAGATGTATTGCATGTAGCGGAGTTAGCAAAACTCCATATGTATGAATCTGATATTGAAAAATATAAAGTTGAATTAGAAGAAATATTAAATAATATAAATTATATAGAATCTATCGATATAGAAGATAATATAATGATTTCTCCATCTAATAATGAGAATGTATTTTCAAATAAAGAAGATACTAAAAAAGTAGATGTTTTAATAAATGTTAAAAATAAGGCAGGAGAGTTTATTAAGATGGAGGTAGAAGATGAATAAATATTTAGATTTATCACTTCTAGAATTAAATTCAAAGCTTAAAAATAAAGAAATAAAACCAATCGATTTGGTAAATGAAGTCTTTAATAAAATAGAAGAAGATAAAGAATATAATGCTTTTATTACCTTAAATAAGGAAGAAGCAATTAAAAAAGCAATAGAGTTAGAAGATAAGGAAGTAGATAATATTTTATTTGGTATACCTATTTCTCTTAAAGATAATATGGTTACAAAAGGACTTATAACAACTTGCGCATCTAATATTTTAAATGATTTTATTCCAATATATGATGCAACAGTTGTAGAAAAATTAAATAAATGTAACGCAATAATTATTTGAAAAAATAATATGGATGAATTTGCAATGGGTTCTACTAATGA
>CAZKBC010000046.1:0-6516 GCA_964551265.1 uncultured Muribaculaceae bacterium
TTAAAGCATCAAAAGACAGATTAGAAATGAATTCTATGTATCCTCAAGATGAAAAGACGTATAAGATAACAATGGGTGCATTTGTAGGAGATTCTATCCCTATGAGTGGAGAATTACCTGATAATGGAACAATACATATAACATCCAATGGATTAGTATCTATTGCAGTATCAGATGATACTTGGTGTGCAAAAAAATATGAAGAGGAGGACAAAGTTGTTGTAAGTAAAGATCCTGATTGTGTCCTTAATATACCAGAACCTGTTCCAGAATCTTGTTTTACATATACTAGTACAGCAACAGAAGTAACAATAACGGGTTATGATTATACTTGTTCAAAGAATGTAATAATACCTGATACAATAGAGGGATTACCGGTTACTATTATAGGAACTTCAGCTTTTTCTAACAAAGGAATAGATAGCATTAAAATTTCTAATAATGTTAAAATTATAAAAGAGCAAGCTTTTGCTTATAACAAATTAACTAATTTAACAGTTCCTGATAGTGTAACGGTTATTGAAGGTGCGGTTTTCTTTAGAAATATGTTAAAGAATATTAAAATATCAAATAATATGACCATAATTGAATCAATGGTTTTTGCTTATAATCAAATAACAGATTTAAATATTCCTGATAATATAGAATCTATTTATAAAGCATCTTTTGGAAGAAATCCAATACAAAAAATAAATATAGGATCGGGTTTAAGTTCTATTAATGAATATGGTAGTTATAATCCCGATATTATGAATGCGTTTGCTGGAACTGATAATTTACAAATTACAATTTCTCCATCAAACAATAACTTTGTTACATTAAATGGTGGAATATATACGAAAGATTTGAAGAAAATAGTTTTTGGAACTCCAAGTGTTATATCAACAATACCATCAAGTGTTGAAACAATCGGAAAATTAGCTTTTGCTAATATGATCATTCCTGAAATTATTGTACCAAATAATGTAAAAAACATAGAAAGTTATGCGTATATTTATTCGGATTCAACTAGCGTATCGCTTCCTAATGGATTAGATAGTATTGGAGCATCTTCATTTGAGAGCAATCAATTTACAAGTGTATTATTGCCAAATACTTTAAAAAGAATAGGAATGTATGCATTTTCAAGAAATAAAATAGTAAATATACTTATCCCAAATAGTGTTACAAGTATTGAATATAAAGCTTTTGAAGGCAATACATTAACTAGTGTAATAATGCCTCCAAACGTAAGCATAATAAGTGATAGTATATCCCCATCTTTCTATGATTCTTATGTATATGTTAATGCAAGTGCAGCAGGTACCTATACAGCGCCAAGTCAAGAAGGAGTTTGGACTAAACAACCATAATAAATTATTGTAAAATAGTGTTTATGCTTTTGATATAAATTATATAAAATGTTATAATGTTAATCTAAGGAGGTACTATGAAGAGATTAATAGGAATTTTGTTATGTATTTTTACTATGTTTTCTTTTGTTAGTACCGTTAAAGCTGAGACTATAAGGAATTTAAAAAAGAAATTGGATATATTATTGGTAGAAGCTAGAGAAAAGAAAGAAACTATTAAGAGAACTGAATCTGAGATTAATTCTACTAATGGTAAGATAAATCAAATATATAGTGATATGGAGTTTATTTCTAGTGAGATAGTAAGACTTCAAGATGAAATAGTAAAGTTAGATTTAGATATTAAAGATAAAGATAAACAAATAAAGGAATTAATTAGAGCTTTTCAAACTACTACTGAAGGATCTTTTTATATAGAATATATATTTGGAGCTGAAACAATAGAGGATTTAATATATAGATTTTCTATTACTGAACAGATTGCTAAATATAATAATGATTTAATTGGTCAAATGGAAGTTAAGATTGAAGAGAATAAAAATAAGAATGAAGAGATGAATCAAAAGACAATTGAACTTGAAAATCAACAAGGTAAATTAAAGGTTCAACTTAATTATTTAGGTAGAGAAAAAGAAGAACTTCAAGAACAAGAACAATCATTGGAAGATGAGATAAAGAGCGCTAAAGAAGTAATTGAAATGTATGAAAGAGCGGGATGTGATTTAGATGAAGATCTAAATGTATGTGCTAATAGGTTATTACCACCTGATACAAGATTTTATAGACCATTATCATCTGGATATGTTACTAGTAACTTTGGAAATAGAGTAAATCCTTTAACTGGTAGATCAATAAGTTTCCATTCGGGAATAGATTTATCAGCAAGTACAGGAGTTAACACTAAAGTTTATTCAGTAGCAAATGGAGTAGTTGCTAATAAGTATTATTCTGATTGTGGTGGAAATCAATTATTTATTCATCATAATATTAATGGAAAGAAATATACATCAGCATACTTACATTTATCAGTTATAAATGTTCAAGTAGGTCAGTTTGTAACAAAAGATACTGTTATAGGAATGATGGGTGGAGCTAACTTTAAATTAGACAGATGTTCAACTGGAGCTCACTTACATTTATCAATAGCGTATGGGTTAAGATATAAGGATTATTGGACATATAATGATTATATGGCTAAATTAATAGATCCTAGACAAGTAATTAATTTTCCAAAAAATTTCTATAGTCCTTGGAATGATAAGGTAACCAGATATTAATTATACATTAATTGACGCTTTACAAATAAATATTAAATAAAACAAATAAAACTATTTACAAGATAGTTTTTTTGTTGTACTATTGTGGTAGTAAGTGGAACATAGTGGTAGAAAGTGGGGGATAAATATGTTTATGGGCGAGTATCATCATAATATTGATGACAAAGGACGTATGATTATCCCATCTAAATTCAGATATGATTTAGGCGAAAAGTTCGTTATTACTAGAGGAATTGATACATGTTTATACTTATATCCTATAAGTGAATGGACTAAAATTATATCTAATTTAAATGAACTATCATTTACTAAAAAAGATGTTAGATCATTTCAAAGATTCTTTCTATCTGGTGCCACTGAATGTGATTTCGACAGACAAGGTCGAATCAATATTACCTCTCCACTTGCGCAGTACGCCGGTTTAACAAAAGAATGCGTTATAATCGGCGTAACTGACCGCATAGAAATATGGTCTAAAGAAAGATTTGATAAGTTCATTAGTGACAACATTGATAATATATCTGATATAGCGGAAAATCTATTTGAAAGTATACCTAATGCATAAAAGTGTACTATTAGATGAATCAATAGAAGGATTAAACATAAAGGAAGATGGAACTTATATAGATTGTACTTTAGGTTATGGAGGACACAGCGAACAAATACTAAAGAGAATAAAAAGGGGTTGGCTTTTTGCCTTTGATAAGGATCTTGATGCAATTAAGTTTAGTGATGAAAGATTAAAGAAAGTTAGTGAGAACTTTGAATTAATAAATACTAGTTTTTCAAATCTAAAGGAAGAATTGTATCAAAGAAATATAGATAAAGTTGATGGAATTATATTTGATTTAGGAGTATCTAGTCCTCAAATAGATCAAGATAGTAGAGGATTTAGCTATATGAAGGAATCTAAATTAGATATGAGGATGAATCAAAATCAGAAGTTAGATGCACATTATGTAGTAAATAGTTATAAGTATGAAGATTTAAAAGATATCTTCTATAAATATGGAGAAGAGAGATATTCTAATAATATTGCTAAAAAGATATGTAATTATAGAGAAAAGAAAACAATAGAAACAACCCAAGAGTTAGTTAATATCATTAAAAGTTCTATTCCTAATGCATCATTAGACTCAGTCAAGAGGATATTTCAAGCAATTAGAATAGAAGTTAATAATGAGTTAAAAGAAATAGAAATAGCGCTTAATGACGCTATAAATGTTCTTAAAACGGGTGGAAGACTATGCGTTATTACTTTTCACTCACTAGAAGATAAGATTGCAAAACAAACAATAAAAAAATATAGTGAAATTGATAAAGTATTTAAGAATTTACCTGAAGTACCTGATCAATATAAACCAATAATAAAAGTAATAGATAGAATATATCCTAATGAAGAAGAATTAAAGATTAATAGTAGATCTAAGAGTGCTACTTTAAGAGTAATAGAAAGGTTATAATATGAAGAAGAGATTTAGTACTAGTAAATTATTAATAATGACTATATTTGTATTCCCTGTCTTTTTACTTAGTGTAATATTCTTGAAATCTATGGAATCTAATGCTAATATGGAAGTAGAAGAATTAAAAAGACAAATTGCTACTGAAAACAATAAGATAGAAAGTTTATCTATGAAAGTAGATGAATTAAAATCACTAGCTAATATATCAGGAGCTATAGAAAGTGAAGGGTTAGGTTACAACAGTACTAATATTAAAGTATTATCAAAGAATTAGTAGGTGTATTATATGAATAATAGAAATGAAAATAAAATAGTTTTAAATAGGGGAATTATTTTATTAATATTTCTATTTTTTATTGTTCTAATAGTAAGATTAACATATTTAACATTATCTACTGAAATAGATGGTATAAATTTAAAAGAATTTGCAAATAATCGTAATACTTCAAAAACTACTATATACGCTAAAAGAGGTAATATATTAGATAGTTCTAATAATGTTTTAGCGCAAACAGTAAATTCATATACAGTTATCGCGCATCTTAAACCCGTACATGCCTCAGAAGAAAAAGAAGGAAATTTTGTTGTAGATAAAGAAAAAACAGCTAAAGAGTTATCTCCAATAATTAATATGACAGAACTTCAAATATTAAACTTATTAAATAAGGACTATAATCAAGTTGAACTTGGACCTGGTGGAAGAGGAATAAGTGAAGTAATAAAAGAAAAAATAGAAGAATTAAAATTACCTGGAATATCATTTACAGTATCATTAAAAAGATATTATCCTAATGATGAATTTTTATCTTATGTAATTGGATATATTCAAAATAAAGATGGTATTATGGTAGGAGAAATGGGCTTGGAAAAGCAATATGATAAAGAACTAAAAGGAACAAATGGTTCTCATGAATTTCAAAAAGATGTTAATGGATATAAGATGCCAAATACTAAAGAAATTATTAAACCAAGTGTAGATGGAGTAGATATAAAATTAACTATAGATAGTAATATTCAATACTTTGTAGAAACTATATCTAAAGCATCATTTGAAAAGAATAAACCAGAATGGTTAATAACTGCAGTAATGGACGCTAAGAGTGGAGCTATATTAGGTACTACTTCATATCCATCATTTAATCCTAATATTAAAGATATTACTAGTTATGTTAATCCTCTAGTATCCTATGCATTTGAACCGGGTTCTACAATGAAGATATTTACATATATGTCAGTATTAGAAAAAGGTAACTATAATGGAAAAGATACGTTTTTATCTGGAAATATAAGCTTTAATAATACAAAACAAAAAGTAAATGATTGGAATGTAAAAGGATGGGGTAAAATAGATTATGATTTAGGTTTTACTTTATCATCAAATGTAGGAATATCATATTTAACTAGAGATTATATTAGTGGAGGGGAGCTTAGAAATTATTATTCTAAGTTAGGTTTTTCTAAGAAAACCGGTATAACATTACCTAATGAATATAATGGAGAAATAGATTTTAGATATCCTATTGAGATTGCAAATGCAGGTTTTGGACAAGGTATTACTACAACCCCTATTCAAATGTTACAAGCAGTATCTTCTATTTCTAATGATGGTATTATGCTTAAACCATTTATAATAAAAGAAATAATAGATAATAAAGAAAAAATTATATTTGAAGGTAAAAGAGAAGAACTAGGTAGAGTAGCGAGTACTGATACCATTAATAAGATGAAAGACTTAATGTATAATGTAATTAATGATACACCAGATAGAGCAACAGGTACTTCATATAAAATAGATGGATATAACATAATAGGAAAAACAGGTACAGCTCAATATATAGATTCTAAAACAGGTAAATATGAAACTGGAGAAGGTAACTATATAAGAAGTTTTATAGGAATGTTTCCAAAAGATGATCCTCAAATTATAATATATTTTGCTATGAAAGATCCAGTAACATTAGGTTCTGGCATGTCAGAAACTGTTAAAAAATTAATAACAGATATATCTAACTATAAAGGAATGTATAAAGAACTTATTCAAGATCAATCTATATCTAATTATACAATGCCTAATTTATTAAATAAAAATATATCTTCTATTGAATATTTAAATGATAAATTTAAAAAAATATATACTATAGGAGATGGAACTAAGATAATAAATCAATATCCTAATTATGATATTAAAGTTAATTCTTTAAATACTATATTCTTAATTACTAACTATAATAATTTAGTATTACCTGATTTAAATGGTTTATCATTAAAAGATGTAATTATTTTATCAAATATGTTAAAATTAAAATTAGAATATGAAGGAACAGGTTATGTTTATAGTCAAGAATTAATTGAAGATAGATTAATAATCAAGTTGAGGTAATATATGAATAAGAAAGCCTTTACATTAATTGAGTTACTAGC
>CAZKBC010000047.1:0-6489 GCA_964551265.1 uncultured Muribaculaceae bacterium
CAGTATTTAGTGCTTCTAGTATTGTTTTACCTACTAATATTTCACCAGCCATAGCTGCTGAATGAGTCATTCCAGAGCATCCAATAACTTCTACTAAAGCTTCTTCAATAACTCCTTGTTTTATATTTAGTGTTAACTTACATGCTCCTTGTTGAGGTGCACACCAACCTACTCCATGAGTTAAACCGGATATATCTTTTATCTCTTTAGCTTTAACCCAATTTCCTTCTTCTGGTATTGGTGCAGGTCCATGCTTAGCATCATTAGCAACACAATACATTTCTTCTACTTCTTTTGTAATCATAATTCCACCTACCTTATAAATAAATTATAACAAATATATGATAAAGAGTAAACATCTAGTTAAAATAAAAAAATTACAATTTCTTGTAATTTTAATTAAATATTATTTAAATATTTTATCCCATAAAAATAATACTGCTGCTATATTTTGATTCATGTTACCAATTGATGAAGTATAAGGATTATTGTTATCCTTATTTGCGTTTGGATTCATATATTGATTATTGTTAGATTGGTTAGTATTTTGGTTCATAAATGATCCCTCTTATAATTTAAAATTATAACAATAAAACAATAATTAGTAAATATTATTATTGTTATAATACTAATAATATGATATTCTATTACTATAAAATAGAGGGAGTATATATGAAAAAAATAGTTTTTTTTGTGTTGTTATTATGCTTTATAACCGTTGTAAATGCTGAGGTTGACTGTAATAAACTAATAGATGTTACTAATAAATGTACAGTAATTGGTAAAACATTATTAACATTAAAACCAGGAGATGTTATAACTTGTGAAGTATCTTTTAAATCTCAAGAAATCGAAACATGTACTCCTACTTTTGAATTATTAAAAGAAATAAATTTTAATATATCTACTACTTTATCTAATAAGAGTAATGAAATTACAGGAAGTGGTTTTACTAAAACTGTAATTGATAATAGTTATAAATTTACTAGAGAAACAGGTATTAGAGAAAACTCTATATATAAATATGATTTAACGATGCCTAATGTAACTGAAGATACTAATTATTCTGTATCTATATCAAATATATCTGTAGTTAATAATGAAGATCTTCCTATAGGAAGTAATTTAATTGGAAATCCAGTTAATATAAGAGTATTAAATCCTAAATCTACTATTAATACTTTATCAAAGTTAAATGTATCAACTTATAATTTAACTCCGAGATTTTCTAGTGATATATTAAACTATACGCTTACAGTAGACACTAATGTTGCTAGTGTAAATATAGTAGTAGAAGCTACCGATCCTACTTCTATTATAACTGGTGATACTGGTGAAAAACCATTAGTATTTGGTACTAATACTTTTAAAATATATGTAAAAAGTGAAATGGATGTTACTAAAACATATACAGTAGTTGTTACTAGAACTGATAGAAGAAGTAGTGAAAATGGTTTAAGTACTCTTACTGTTTCAAATACTTTTTTTGAATATAAATTTGATAAAGATAGATATGATTTAGAAGTAGATAAAGAAGTAACTTCAGTAAAGATTAATTCTACTTTAATAGATCCTAAATCATCATATGTAGAAGGATTTGGTCCTTCAACTAAAACTCTAGTAGTAGGAACTAATACATTCTATATAAAGGTAAAAGCTGAAAATGACGCTATAAAGACATATACTATAGTTATAGTAAAGAATGATGGAAAGAGTTCTGTTAATTCTCTAGCGACTTTAAAAGTAAAGAATTTTGATAAGATTAATTTTGTTCCAGAAACTCTAACTTATTCATTTAATGTATCAAGTTTAATTAGTGAAGTGGAAATAGAATCTACTTTAATGAGTACAAAATCCACTTATGTAGAAGGATTTGGAAATAGAAAAGTTAAATTAGTAGCGGGTTTAAATAAAATAGATATTAAAGTAAAGTCAGAAAAAGGTGTAATAAAGACATATACTATAAATATTACAAGAGAAGATCCTAAAGATAATACTAATCTTAAAGAATTATCTATAACAGATGTAAAGCTAGATTTTAAAAATGATGATACTGAATATGAATTTGAAGTTTCGTACTTAGTAGAAAAGTTAGATATTAAAGCTAAATCTGAAGAAGATAAAACAGTAATTAATATAATAGGAAATGAAAAACTTGTAGTTGGTAAAAATATAGTTAAAATAGAATTAACATCAGAAAGCGGAAAAAAGAAAGAATATAATCTTATAGTAATGAAAAGAGAAAAAGCTTCTAATATAAGTAAACTAAAGAATATTACTATAGAGAATTATGAAATAGAATTTGATAGCAATACATTAGAATATCAAATAAAAATTAATGATGAAAAAGAATTAAAGATTATTATAGAAAAATTAGATCCATTATCAATATATAGTATTATTGGAAATAATAATTTAAAATCAGGTAGTGAAATAGTTATTAATTCATATGCAGAAGATGGAACATTAACTGCTTATAAAATAAAGGTTAGTAAAGATATAGAATTCTTATTACCTTTAATTGGTGTAACTGCTTTAATATTTATTATAAGTGTTACAGCTTCAAAGAAGAAAAATGTAAATATAATAAAGAAAAAAGATATTAAAGAACCTACAACTGAATCTAAAAAAGAAGTAATACAAGAAGTAAAACCTATTGTAAAAAAAGATATAATAGAAGGTATTCCAGAATTAGAAGATGTAAAAAAAGTAGAAGAATTTGATGATATAGAAGAACCTATAGAAGAAATAGCTGAATCGAATATAGAAGAAGATATTAATAAAGAACCTATAGAGGAAAAAAATATTGATACTAATAATATAATAACTGAAGAAAAAAAAGAAGTAAGTGAAGGAAAATATATAAAACAAGAAATTCCAAAAGAAGAAACAAAAAAAGAAGATGAGATATTAGAACTCTAATCTTCTTTTTTATTTAAAGTTAATATTTATACTGCCTATTCCACCATCTATTTTAATATAACTATTACCATTTCCATAAGTGTAATTATTACTAGTATTAGTTCCATCAATATTAATTTCACCAATTCCTTTACTAGATACTATTTTATAATTATTTTTTTCATCAGTTAATTTAATATTTAATTCACCTACTCCAGTATTAATATTACTTATACCTTTTATTACTCCTGTAATATCTGTTTTTCCTACACCTAAAGTTAAATCCAAATTATTCATTATAGAATTTTCTATATTTATTTTTCCAACTCCACCTTTAATAAATATATCATCTATAACTTCTAGATTGTGTATTTTTAAATTACTTGCTCCTAAATTAAGAGATAGTTTTTTAGCTTTTAAATCACTAATATCTACTTCTCCTACTCCACTAGTAAAATTAAATATATTAAAGATAATATTATTTGGTATATATATTATAATATCTTCTTTGCTATTTAAAAATGAAGCAAATGATTTTTCTTTTATATATAATTTATTATCAGTTTGTTTAAAAGAAATATCATTACTGTTTGTATCTATATTAAGATAATCTCCAGTTTCTATTTTTAAATTACTATTAGCTAGTTTAATATCTATATATGAGATATCTATATCTTTATAACTAGTATTAGTCATTTTATTATCATTATTTTTACCATAAGAAAAACCTAATAGATAAAAGAAAGCAAGTATAATGCTTCCAAATATAGATGCCGCTAGAGCATATGCAAAATATTTTATTATTTTATGAGTAGTTATCATTTTATTTCTACTCCTCCAAATACACAAGTAGCATTAATAAATATAGTATGTGCTTTAGTATTATCTTTACGATTGTATTTATCTGAAACTCCACCAAATATTGGCGTAGATTTGATTTTAATATTGACATTCTCTGGTACTAATATATCTACTCCACCAAATGTAGAACTAATATTTAATACTACATCTGACTCTATTATTGCGTTTCTTAAATCTAATTTTATAGCACCAAATACTACTGATAAATTAGCGCCCTTAAACTTTTCTTCATTAAATATTAAATCTTGATAAGAAAATGTAGCATAATAATCATTATCTAATTTCTTTTCATTTAATTTCTTAATCTTTTTATTTATTTCTTTAGAAAAATATTCTTTAAATATAAATGATATTCCAACTGCGATCAATATTTCAGGTAATATTAACTTCCACAACAATTTAAAATCTATAATATTTTGAGTTGCAAGAAGTAATGATATACCCACTAATAAACCTATTAAATTACCAGTTTTATCTTTATCATTTAAAAGACCAATAATACAAGGTATTATTATAAATAATGTCCACCATCCATCAAAGAATATGTTTATATTAGTTATTTCTAAAGTATTTAATCCTACTATTAATCCTACTATTATAAATGTAATTCCCCAAATTATATTTTTATATTTATTCATATTATCTCCTTTTTATTATGGTTGCATAGCGCCAAATAATACTAACCATGCTAATGCTGTTTTAGCTACTAAACTTAATACTATATAGACTCTTTCACCATATAAATAATCTTTCCATTTACCAATTTTTTTATATTGTAATACCATATTAACTGGGAATGTATTAAATGCTACAAAATATGTTCCTACTATTGCCCATACAAACCAAGGAACCATATCTAGATTTCCATTTCCAAACATATATATTAATATTACTATCCATGGAGTAATACCAGCAATTGATCCCCATATAAATGATTCCCAATTAACTTTATTCTTATCCATTCCAACATTTAATTGTTCCATAACAAGTCCAAATAGATTCATACATGCATTAACTACAAATATCAATATTAATGAACTAATATCATATACTCCAAAAAGAGTTGCTATTAATACTATCATTATTGATGATGATAAAGCATATTCTATCCATCTAAATTTATTTATTCCGTTCTTTAATCCTTCAACATATTTGTCTTTCTTTAATACTATTAAGAAATGAGCAAATGCTGATATAAACAAAAACATAGATACTAAAATACCAAATGGTAATTCAAACATTGGTTTAGATGCTTGTACTAATGTTTTTGTAGTTGTATCAAATTCTAAATATAACTTTGTAATAGTTGGTGAGAATTCTGCTATTTTACCAATAACTGAAGTAGCAAGTACCAACATCATAATTGCTTGTATAAGGTGTAATACACCCATATTTCTATTAAATTTAACTAATTTTTCTAACTTTTCTTTCATCTTTCTTCCTATTTAATCATCATATATATATAATAAGTAACCGTTGATACTACTGTAGATAATGAAGTACCCCAAATTAAATCTATAATAGTGATTTTTACTGGCCATTCTTTTAGTGTTGCTAAATTTGTTAAATCATATGTAGCATATATTATTAATCCAAATAAAGCTCCTGATATTAATATTGTCTTTATACTTTCTTGTTCTATTCCTGGATTAATTACAAAGTATACTAATCCTACTAAGAATAATAAGTAAAATATAACTGCTGCAGTCCAATTAGGATTGTTAGTTAATAAATGACTAAGTTCTTTACTATATAGATTTTTAGATATAAAACCTAACCAAACACCATCTATCAATACAAATACAACTAAGGCAATTAAATACATTTTTACAAAGCTCATCCTCACCCTCCTTTCTTTACAAACCAGGGAATAAACTTACTGGTTCTTTTTGCATATTCTTGAAATTCCTTATTATTTGAATATTTCTTTTCAAGTAGAGGAACTCCTGATACAAATACTAATAAGAACGTTATTAATATTGGACTTATTATGCCTAGTAATCCAAGATTAGAATTAATAGATATTAGAAATATTCCCCACCACATTATTGATTCTCCAAAATAATTAGGATGTCTTGTATATTTCCATAAACCGGATGTCATTATTTTACCTTTGTTATTAGGATCTTTAATAAACTTCTTTAATTGATAATCCCCTACTACTTCAAAGAAATAACCTTTAATCCAGATAATAATACCTAGTATATTAATATAATTTAATGTATTAATTGTACTTGTATTATAAAACATTATAGGTAGTGCAATAATACTCATTAGTATTCCTTGTAACATAAATACTTTAAAATATGAATTTATATTTACATTCTTACCCCATCTATTTCTCATATCTTTATATCTGTAATCTTCTTCTTTTTTATAATTTCTTTTAAATAGGTAATAAGTTAATCTTAATCCCCAAAACATTACTAGTATTGTTGGTATAAACATAATTAATGATATATTGTTTGTTTTAATAATATGCATTATTAAACTAGATATTGCTATTAATACAAATCCAAATCCCCATCCTATATCTACTAAACCATTATTCTTATTTTTAAGTGCAATAAAAAATATTATATTCATATAAATAAAGACAATTAATAAAGTATACATTATTTCCATAATATCTCCTATAATTATAATATCATATTATTTCTTTAAAACATCTATATTACAATTTAAACATAAGTTGTTATGACAACATATATATTCTTTACAAGTAGT
>CAZKBC010000048.1:0-3730 GCA_964551265.1 uncultured Muribaculaceae bacterium
ATTTTGAATAGTAGATGAACTTGATGGAGCATTTCTCACATTAATAAAATTGCCATTAGTTCTAGCTGTCCATCCACTTGTATTGTATTCGGGGTTTATATTTGTTGAAATATATTTACTACATACATATCCAGTAGCTTCATTATATATTAATTTATACCATCCTTCAGTACAACCTTCTCCAGTATATTTTGTAGTATCTACCAAAGTAACTAAAGTACCAATAGTAGTTTCTGCAATAATATTAGTATTATTAGTTGCATCTGGTGTACTTCTTATTCTTACTCCTTGACCATTTATTACCGCATCTATTGTTGCGTTTACAAGGATAGGGAACAAGAAAAATATCGAAATAATCGAAATTATAATTATTTTTTTCATTACCCCTCCTTATTTAATATCTATTATATTATACTAACAATATAATAAAAAATATATGTTTAGAGTATAATTTTTCATTCCTTTACATAAAAAAGTGCTATAATTATATTATCTAAATATCAATTAATAAACAAAAAAATAAAAAACTTGACAATCCTGTAAATATGTGTATAATAAGCGGCATCAATGAGAAAATGTATTCATAAAATAAAAAAAGGGGGATTTTTATGGAAAACAGAGTTTATGTCGAAAACAAGGATAATTTTTGGAGGGACTTATTAGTAAGAATAGCATTAATATTGTTATTTATATTTTTACTTGTATGGTTATTTCCAATGCCAAAATTAGAAACATTCTATGATAGGATATTCGCAGATAATATTAAAATGATGCAAGAAGCTTCAAAGGATTATTTTACAATAGAGAGATTACCAAAAGAAATTGGTGACAAGAAAAAAATAACACTAAGAGAAATGGTTGATAAGAAAATGATATTACCATTCTTAGATAGAGATGGAAATACTTGTGATTTTGATAATTCTTATGTAGAAGTAATAAGAATGGAAAAAGATTATGTATTTAAAACTAATCTATCTTGTCCAACAAAGACAGACTATGTAATAAACTATTTAGGATGTTATGATGTTTGTGAAGATGAAGCTTGTGTAAAAGAACAAGAAAAGACAGCTTTAGAATATCAATACTCAAGATCTATTTCAAAGAATGTAATAGATAAGTATAGTTGTCCAACAGGATATATTGTAAGAGGAAGTTCATGTGTTAAAGAAAGTAGCATAATAGATAGAATAGCCGCTAACCTTTCATGTAATGCAGGATTTACCTATAATAAGAATACAGACTCATGTGAAAAAACAGTATCAAATTCAACAAATGCAGATAAAGTATGCCAAAGTGGATATACATATAGTGCAAATTCAGATTCATGTTTAAAATATATAGTTAATGATCAAGCACCTGTACCAGTATGTTCAACAGGAACATATAATGCAAGTACAGGAAAATGTGTAATTGGAAATACTTCAACTTATAATGCAACATTAGTTTGTGATAGTGGCACATATAATCCATCAACAGGAAAATGTGTAGTAACTGGATCATCAACATATAATGCTTCACCAGTATGTTCAACAGGAACATATAATGCAAGTACAGGAAAATGTGTAATTTCAAGTTCATCAACATATGGTGCATCACCAGTATGTTCAACAGGAACATATAATGCAAGTACAGGAAAATGTATAGTACCTACTTCATCAACATATGGTGCAAGTTTAGTTTGTAAACAAGGAACTGATAATGGAAGTTCATGTACTATTACTCCTGCAACAACAATTGCAGCAACTCCACATACATCATATTCAACAACAACAGTATATTTAACAGCAACAATAACAAAGAAATGGTCTTGTACCGTTAGAGAATACCAAGTTACACAACCATATCAAGAAACATCAACATTTACAAGAAAACCATTGGGTAGTGAAGTTAGATATTCTTGTGCAGCTAAAACTCCATCTTGTTTAATAATAGTATATAAATATGAAGAATGCACAGCAGTAAATTATGGTACTTGTTCAGATTCATCATATACATATAGTAATAGTTTAGCAAAATGTACTAAACAAGTAACTACTTCAACAACAACTTATAGTTGTTCAAATGGAGCTACTCCTTCAGGAGATAGATGTCCAGTAGCAGCTGTAACAGTAGCAAAAGTATATTCTTGTCCAAGTGGAGGAACATTAAGTGGATCAACATGTTATGTTTCTGGATCAACATCAGTTAATCCATCATATACATGTCCAAGTGGAGGAACATTAAGTGGTACAACATGTACAGTATCATCATCATCTTCAGTTAATCCTTCATATACATGTCCAAGTGGAGGATCATTAAGTGGTACAATATGTACAATATCATCATCAACTACTGTTAATCCTAGATATACATGTCCAAATGGAGGATCATTAAGCGGAAATATGTGTTATGTTTCAGGATCAAGTACTCAAAATCCAACATGGTCATGTAGATTAGGTACTTTAGTAGGAAATGTATGTAAGATTACTACAATAGATAACAAACCATATTCATATAACTGCTCAACTGGAACATTAAGCGGAAACAAATGTTTAAGTAGCACCGTTCTAAGAGAAGCTGTTAGTTACAATTGTAATGAAGGTTATACTAGAACAGGTACGGAATGTGTAAAAACAATATCTAGTTCTTCAGTTATTGATGGAACACCATCTTATAAATCTATAAGTTCAACTGAATACAAATGGAGCACAGAAATATCATTAAATGGTTGGACTAGAACTGGTAAAACTAGAGAAATAAAATTAGCGATAAATCAAGAAGTATATACAAAATAATTATTCGAATATAAAAAGGGGTAAAGAACACAGAGATGTGTTCTTTTTTGTGCTATAATTTTATTAGGTGATACTTATGTATGCAAATGTTATTTTAGAAATTAATGTATTTAAAAATAAGACATTTACTTATTCTATTCCTAGTAATTTAAAAATAAAAAGAGGATGTAGAGTACACATTCCTTTTGGAAGTAGACAAGTTAATGGAATTGTACTAGATATTTATGATGAATTAAAAGAGAAAATAGAAACAAAAGATATTATTGAGGTAATAGATAATGAACCGTTAATTAATGATGAACAAATACATTTAATGCATTATATGAGAAACAATTATTTATGTTCGTATTTGGATTCTTATAAAGTAATGATGCCATCTATGTTAAAATTAACAAAAAATAATTCTACTATTAAAAAAGATAAATACTATTTTATAAAAGAATTAAAAGAAACAACTTCTAAAGCAGAAAATAATATTATTTATTTGTTTGATAACAAAGAATTTATAAAATCAAATGAAATTAAAAATAAAAAAGCATTAAATAGCTTAATAGAAAAAGGCATTATTGATTATAAAGAAGAAGAAGTATATAGATTAAAATATGATATTGATATAAAAGACAAAAAGATATTAACAGATAATCAACAATTAATATATAAAAATATAATCGATAGTAATGAATCTATATTTTTATTAAGAGGTATAACCGGATCAGGAAAAACAGAAATATATATGGAAGTAATAGAAGATGTTATAAAAGATGGTAAACAAGCAATAGTATTAGTGCCAGAAATATCTATTACAACACAATTAGTAGATAGATTTAAAAGTAGATTTAAAGATAAGGTAGCTCTTTTTCATAGTGGACTCAGTGATGGAGAAAGATATGATGAATGGAGAAAAATAAAAAGAGGAGAAGTTGATATGGTGGTTGGTGCTAGAAGTGCCATATTTG
>CAZKBC010000048.1:3740-6317 GCA_964551265.1 uncultured Muribaculaceae bacterium
GATTAATAGTAATGGACGAAGAAAATGATGATTCATATAAACAAGAAAATAATCCTAGATATAGAACTATTGATATAGCGCTTGAAAGAACTAAATATAATAATTCTAAATTATTGTTAGGAAGTGCAACACCTTCTTTAGAGAGTTATGCTAGAGCAAAAACAAATAAATATAAATTGTTAGAATTACTAGAAAGAATAAACAATAAGGATTTACCAAAAGTAAATATTATAGATATGAAATATGAAATGAAAAAAGGTAATTTAATATTATCAAGTATTGCAAAAGAAAAAATAATTGAAAAGATAAATAAAAAAGAACAAGTAATGATATTAATGAATAGAAGAGGTTATTCAAACTATGTAATATGTAGTGAATGTGGAGAAGTAATCAAATGTCCTAATTGTGATATTTCTTTAACATTTCATAAAAATACAAACAATTTAAAATGTCATTATTGTAATTATCAAATATCGTTCCCTAATACTTGTAAAAAATGTAATTCTAAGTATTTATCTTTAAAAGGAAAAGGAACTGAAAAAATAGAAGAAATATTAGAGAGTACATTTAAAAATGTTAGAGTAGTTAGAATGGATAGTGATACTACTTCTACAAAGAATTCTCATGAAAGAATAGTAAAAGATTTTAATGATTACAAATATGATATATTATTAGGTACTCAAATGATAGCTAAAGGACTAGATTTTTCTAATGTTACTTTAGTAGTAGTAATAGATGCTGATTCTTCTTTATATATTGCGGATTATAGAAGTAGTGAACGAACTTTCTCTCTATTAACTCAAGTGTCTGGAAGAGCCGGTAGAAAAGATAAAGAAGGAGAAATAATTATTCAAACATTTAATCCTAATCATTACGCAATTAAGTTAGTAGAAAATCATGATTATTTATCATTCTATAATAATGAAATGATTATTAGAAAGAAATTATATTATCCTCCATTTTGTTTTATAGTAGCTGTTAGGATATTATCTAATGATTATGAACTTGGATATAAAGAAATAAATAAAATAAATACTATGTTAAAGAATAATTTAGATTCAAAGAGTATATTATTAGGCCCTACAATAATACCTAAAATAAATAATATATATAGTTTTCAATGTATTATTAAATATAAAGAAAAAGATAAAATAATTAAGATATTAGAAAATATTGATCTTCATTATATAAACGCTAAAGTTAAGTTAGAAATTGATTTTAATCCCAATAAGATATAATATTATTGCATTTTATTTATACTATGTTATAATATTCTTGGTTAAAAAAACACATGAATATGGATTGATATGCCTAGTGCTGAGTTTTTCAGTGGTGTACCAAGTAGAAGTATTCAGAGGAAAAACGAAAGGAGAGATTTTTTTATGCCAGTAGTTTCAATGAATTATTTACTTGAAGCAGGAGTTCACTTTGGTCATCAAACTAAAAGATGGAATCCTAAAATGAAGGAGTATATTTATACTTCAAGAGAGGATATCTACATAATAGATTTACAAAAAACTTTAGCAAAAATTGAAGAAGCATATGTTGTTTTAAAAGCTATTGCTGAAAATGGTGGTAAAGTATTGTTTGTAGGTACGAAAAAACAAGCACAAGATGCAGTTAAAGAAGAAGCAGAAAGAACTCAAATGTATTATGTTAATGAAAGATGGTTGGGTGGTTGCTTAACAAACTTTAGAACTATAAGAAAAAGAGTTACTAGATTAGATGAAATCGAAAAGATGGAAACTGATGGAACTTTTGAAGCATTACCTAAAAAAGAAGTTATTCAAATAAAAAAAGAATATGATAAATTAAATAGATATTTATGCGGTATCAGGGAAATGAAAAAAATACCTGAAGCTTTAATAATAGTAGACCCTACTAAAGAATTAAGCGCAATTAAAGAAGCTAGAAAATTAAATATTCCTGTATTTGGAATAGTAGATACTAATTGTGATCCTGATTTAGTAGATTATATTATACCTGCTAATGATGACGCTATACGTTCTGTAAAATTAATTATGGGTGTTTTAAATAACGCTGTAGCAGAAGCAAATGGTGGAGAACTATTAGATTTTGTTAGTGAAGAAGAAAAGGCACCAAAGAACAAAGAAGTAGTTAAAGTAGAAGAAGTAATTGTAGAAATGCCTAAAATAGAAATTGTTAAAGAAGATATTAAGGTTGAATCTAAAGAACCTAAAAGATCTGATTTAAAAGAAATGAATGTAGTTGAACTTAAAAGTTTAGCAAAAGAAAGAGGCATCGAAGGCTACTCTAAAATGAAAAAAGAAGAATTATTAAAGAAGTTAAAATAAGGAGGCATAATGGTAACAGCAAGTTTAGTAAAAGAATTGCGTGAAAAAACAGGGGCTGGAATGTTAGATTGCAAAAAAGCATTAGACGCAACTAATGGTAATATGGAAGAAGCAATAACATGGTTAAGAGAAAAAGGAATATCTACTGCAGCTAAAAAAGAAGGCAGAATAGCGGCAGAAGGATTAGTAAAAATAGTTACTAATGGTAAGAAAGCAGTAGTAGTAGAATTAAACTCAGAAACAGACTTTGTTGCTAAAAATG
>CAZKBC010000049.1:0-6111 GCA_964551265.1 uncultured Muribaculaceae bacterium
ATTTGTTATTGAAATGAAAAACTTTTATGGATATATAATAGGAAATGAATATAACAATAAATGGACTCTAAGAATGGGAGGATATAAGAAACATATTTCTAATCCAATCCATCAAAACTATGGGCATATACAAGCATTAAAGGAAGTTCTGAATATTAATGAAGAAACATTTATACCAATTGTGTGCTTTTCAAATCAAGCAAGATTAAATATAGAATCAAAAAGTATTGTTGTTCAACTTGATGGTTTAAAGGAAGTAATTTTATCTTACAAAGAAAAAACATTTAATGAAGATTTTATAAATATTAAAGATAAATTACAAAACTTAAATATAATAGATAAAAAGCAAAGAAAAGAACATGTAAAAAAAATAAAAAATAATATAAAAGATAAAAATATAAAAATAAATAATATGATATGCCCAAAATGTAATGGGGCTTTAGTGGAAAGAAATGGTAAATACGGATCATTTATTGGATGTAGTAATTTTCCTAAATGTAGATATACAAAGAAGTAATATCAAGAATCAAGTTTTGCTTTAGAAATAAAAAAATACGCTAATGTAAAAACAATTAGTTTTAAATAATGAAAGGTATGAATCTAATGAATAGATTAGATGAGAAGGTATTAACTATAGGTGTGTTTGCGCATGCTAATGCTGGTAAGACTACTATTACTGAGCATCTTTTATATCATGCTGGTGTAATAAAGAGTATTGGTAGGGTTGATTTAGGTAATACTGTAACTGATAATTTGAAGGTAGAACAAGATAGGGGAATTACTGTAAGGGATTCTTTAGTATCTTTTAATATTGATGATAAGGTAATTCAATTAATAGATACTCCTGGACATATAGATTTTTCTGCAGAAGTAGAACGTGCTATTAGTGTACTTGATGGTGCTATTTTAGTAATATCTGGAGTAGAAGGATTAGAAGCTCAAACTTTTACCATTTATAGAGCTTTAAAGGAAAGAAAAGTACCTATTATAATATTTATAAATAAGATGGATAGAAAGGGTGCTGATTTTAATAGAGTAGTTAAGGAATTACAAAATCATCTTAAGATTCCTACTTTAACATTAACTAATGTTTATAAAGATAGTGATGATTCTATTAATGTAGAACCATCTTCAATAGAAGATATGGTTAAAGAATTATCTTTAGTAGATGATGAAGTATTAGATGGTTATTTAAATAATACTATATTAGATAGATCTTTAATAAGTAATAAGATTATTGAATTAGTAAATGATTCTAAATTGTTTATAGTAATTGGAGGTAGTGCTTTATTAGATATTGGAATAAATGATTTAATAGATAGTATTGGTAAGTATATTCCAGTTACTAATAAGAGGGTTTATGAACCGTTTTCAGCATATGTATATACTATAAGAATAAATGATAATATTAAAAATGCATATATTAAAGTATTAAGTGGTAGTATAAGTTTAAGAGATAATATAAAGTTAGATAATGAACAAACTGGTAAAATAAAGAAATTATATTTAGCGGATGGTTTTAAATTAGAATCTGTAGATAAAGTATATGGTGGAGATATCGCTATTGTTAATGGTTTAGATGTAAGATGTGGAGAGTTTATAGGTGATACTAATAATATAAATAATTATGTTAGTTTTGTTAATCCTATACTTACTATGGAAGTAATACCAGATAATATTGATGATGCTATTAATTTAATGGATTCTCTTAGAATATTAAATGAAGAAGATCCTTATTTAAATATTAGATATAATGAGAAAACAAGATCTATTAATTGTAATTTAATGGGAGAAGTTCAAGCACAAATAATAAAGACTTATTTAGAAGAAAGATTTAATATAAAAGTTAGTATAAAAAATCCTATTATTATACATAAAGAAACTCCTACTATAAGATCTAAAGGTAAAGCTAGTTATACAAGTGTATCAGGTATAGAGATAGAGGTTACTCCTTTAGAAGTTGGAAGTGGATTTAAATACGTATCAAAAGTATCTACTGATTATTTACATATTAAATATCAAAGACAAGTAGAAAGATTAATAAGAAAGTATTCTAAACAAGGTTTATATGGATGGGAGTTAACTGATGTTGAAGTAGCTCTTGTAGATGGTCAATTTGACTCTATGGGAAGCGATCCTATGCACTTTAATATTGTTACACCACTAGCGTTATTTAGAAGCTTAAAAGGCTCTAAAATAGACCTATTAGAACCCATATCTAGTTTTAATATAGTAACACCATCTAATACCATAAGTGCTGTTACTAAATTACTATCTAGTAAGAATGCTATTTATGAAATAAATCAAAATATAGAAGAAATGATTACAATAAGTGGAGAAGTATCTACAGCTAATATGTTAAACTTTCCTATAGAACTATCTATGATTACAAGTGGTATGGCATCTTATTCTTATTTAATAACAAAATATAAATCTACTCATAATCAAAAAATAAGTTGTGATTTTATAGGACCAGATCCAAGAAATGAAACAACTTTTATAATTAATGATATGAAAGTAAGTTTAGAACCCCTCGATAAAACATTGATGAAAAAGAAAAAAGAAAGTCGTTCTAAATATAAAAGACAACATAAAAATATGCTATAATTAAAATAACAATAAATAATAATGCATTTTTAATTTTATAGAGGTTAAGAATGAAAAAAATAATATCAAATATAAAAAAGATTAAGTATTTTACTTGGAAACAAAAGATATCATATTTTATAATTTTACTATCTCTATCAATTTTTACAGTAGATACAATTTATAAAAATATAAATAATATAAATTATTTAAATAAAGAATCATGTTTTTTTTTAAAAATGTAAGTAAACCATTTTTTCTATTTTATGAAAACTATATAGAACTTTGGGTAGTATTAATATTAGGATTATTTATTGCGGTTATCTTAGAAAGAAGTTTTAAAAAATATAGTCATCTTTATCCAAAAAATCCTTTTACTGCTTTTATATATGGTTCCATTTTACCCGTTTGTTCTTGCTCAACAATTCCAATTGTAACAGCACTAAAAGGAAAAATTAAATTTAGAACATTAATTACTTTTATTCTAGCAGCACCTTTATTAAGTCCAATTATTATTTATCTATCGTTTTCTGTTTTAGGAGTTTAGTATGCTATTTTTCGTATAGTTTGTTCTTTTATTTTATCTGTAGGTGCTGGATATTTCCTTGAACTATTTGTAAGACCAAAAGATGATATAGCAATAGGGACTTTATTTTCTTGCAGTAAGAATTGCTCTCCTAAGTTTAAAAAATTTGGAAAAGTTAATATTTTTGATCAAGTTTGGTCGATGGCAATTAAATTATTACCATACATGATTGTTGCAGGAACAATATCTACATTATTTTCCTTATTTGGAAATGTTTATATAAGGGATGTATTAGGTATTATGACCTCATGGTATGGAAAAATTGGAGTTGTTCTTATAGGTATACCTTTATATGTTTGTAATGGTGCAGATATATTCATGTTAACACCATTTTTACATTCTGCAGTTAGTGTTCCATATGGACCCGCAATTGCATTTTCTCTATCTGCAAGTGCAGTATGTGCACCTTCAATAGTTATGCTTTCAAAACTATTAGGTAAAAGACTTACTGCAATACTAGTAGGATATATTCTAGTAATATGCTTATTATTCTCGTTCTTATTATAAAAAAAACTTGAAATTATCTTAAGTTGAAGAGATTGAATTAAAAACTGTTAAAAATGGAGAAGATCCTATTTTAATTGATAATATAGAAAGGATATTATATGAAAAGAAATAATAAGAAATTATTCTATGTAATATTATTAATATATTTATTAATACCTATTATTTTATATTTTAATGCTTTCTTGTTTGAGATTAAGTTTTATATATTAACTGTAGTTGGAATATTAATATATTTTTTATTAAGATTTAATAGGATAAATAACAATCAATTAGGTATTACTAAAGTTAATGCTATTAAATCAATAAAAAGGAATATTATTTTTAGTACTATATTTGTTATATGTATAATTATATTAAAGATATTTAATTTGGATAAGTTTAATCCTGATGAAACTTTATTATTTTATTTTTTTTATATTTTTATTTCGTGTCCAATACAAGAGTTTTTATATAGAGGTGTATTTGGATATTTTGAAGATAAAATATTTTCTAACAAGTACATTATTATTATTTTATCAAGTCTTTTTTATTCTTTTGTACATATAATCTATAAAGATGTATTAACTTTAGTTTTAACTTTTATAGTGGGAATTATATGGTATTACATATATAAAAAAGATAATAATTTAATTGGAGTATCTATAAGTCATAGTATCTTAGGAATATTAACAATTTTATTAGGAATTATATAACACAAAAAAAGTAATATGCTATAATTTTGATGGGAGATAATATGGAATTAGTAAAAGATAATTGGAATAAAAAAGATGGTATAGAATTTATTGAGTATTTAGAGAGTCTTAAGAATGTAGATAAGATTGAATGGTCTAGAAAGATATTAAATACTAAAATGAATTTACTTGCTATTCAGACTAAAGAAATAAAGAGTATTGTTAAAGAGATTAGTGAAGGTAATTATATATCATTCTTAGATTTAGAGTTAGATTATTATTTTGAGAATATGGCAATAAATGCTTGTTTAATAACTAAGATAAAAGACTTTGATGTAATGAGGAAGTATTTAGATAAATATGTTTTAAAAATAGAGAACTGGGCATCTAGTGATGTATTATCTTTTGATGTAAAAGATAATGAAGAAAACTTCTTTAATTTATCTTTAGAGTATATAAAGAGTGATAAACCATTTGTAAGACGTGTAGGATTATTTATATTATTCTCATTTATTAAGAATGATAAATATATAGATAAGATATATGAAATAATGAATAGGTTTTATAATGAAGATCATTATTATGTTAATATGATGATTGCGTGGTTATTTTGTGAATGTTTTATAAAAAGAAGAGAAGAGACTATAGAGTATTTAAAAACTCACAAGTTAAATAAGTTTAGTATTAATAAGGGAATAAGTAAATGTAGAGATAGTTATAGGGTTACTAAAGAAGATAAAGAAATGTTAATTGGATATAGAGTTAAATAGATTATAAGAAATTATAATTTTTTTATTATTTATCGATGTTATTAACAAATTATTAAAAAGATATTGACAAACACATCTGTTATTAATATAATGTTAATAACAAGAGAAAGTTAATGGAGGTTGTTAATATGGAAAAAGCATTAGTTTATACAGTAGTAGCGGGTAGTAGAGCATGTCCTAATGATTGTGGTATTTGTATTTCAAAGATGACACCATCACATGGTATTGATTTTATAGAGCCTATTATAGATTGGAATACATTTGATAAAGCTACTGATATAGCGGTTTCCTATGGTGTTAAGTATTTCTTAATTACTAGTAAAGGGGAAGCTACTTTATATCCTGCTCAAATATCCGAGTACTTACATAGAGTAGAAGGTAAACCATTTATTAGAAGAGAATTACAAACAGAAGGTTCTACTATTGCAAATGGTGGTAGGTTATATGAAGAATTTTTAAAGATATGGAAAAATAATGGGTTAGATTTAATTGCAATATCTATATATCATTATGATGATGATAAGAACTATAAGATGTTTAATTCAAAAAATCCCAAGTATAATTTAGAAGATTTAATTAAAAAGATTCGTTCTATAGGAATTAATGTAAGATTATCTTGTGTAATGTTAAAAGGTAATATTGATAGTATAGATGAAGTATCTAAACTTATTGACTTTTGTAAAAAGAATGATGTTTTTGAATTAACATTAAGAACTGCAGATAGTCCTCGTAAATCTTTAAATGAAAAAGTATCTAAATTTGTTAATGATAATAAAACAAGTAATTCATTTACTGAAGAAGTTATAAGGTATCTAAATAAAAATGGTACTTTATGTGATACTCTTCCACATGGAGCTTTAATTTATGAAATAGACAAACAAAATGTTGCGATATCTTCAGGTTTAAGTAATAAGGATAATAAGAAAAATGCTATTAGTTTTGATAAGATATATGCTAAAAATGATATATTAAGACAACTTATATTTATACC